>JAATGO010000387.1 GCA_015654605.1 Betaproteobacteria bacterium | reverse complement strand
GCCGGTCTGCGTGTATCAGAAACAAGAATCGGAAACATTGATGCTTTGATTTGTGGAGAAAATACGAATCCATTGGCGCGATATGCCTTGATTGCTCAACGTGAGCAAATTCATATCTCTACCTGGCCAGCGCTGTGGCCAACACGTCGTCCTGGAGTCGGTGTCAATTTTGATAATGTCGCAGCAAACAAGCTGCGTGCTAGTGCACATTCCTTTGAAGCCAAAGCTTTCAGCATTATTTGTGCTGGCTACATGGATGCGATCATGCGCGATTACCTCGCCAACTACGACCCAGATGCCATTGCTGTATTAGACGCATCTTCTAGAGCCTTCACTATGTTTGTTGATCCACGTGGAGCAGCCGTTGGCGATAGCTTGTCCGATGTCGAAGGAATTGCCTACGCTGAATTCGATCTTGATGCATGCATAGAACCAAAACAGTTCCATGACATTTCAGGCTATTACAACCGGTTTGATATTTTTTCTATCCATATTAACCGTCAGAGATTAGAACCAGTGACATGGAACACAAACGATATGCATGACACAGTCTCCGACAAAGAAATAAACATATTATTATCAGAATAAACATAATATGCGCACAGAACTCCTCTCTCATGCCAATCCAATACCTGCGCTCTCGTTTGAAAATGTAGAACATGTCTACACTACCAAAGGACGAGCAGATATGGTTGCCCTTGCCAATATCAATCTCTCTCTAAAGCCAGGCGAGTTTGTTTCTGTCGTCGGTCCCTCTGGATGTGGCAAAAGTACCTTGCTGCGTATTGCAGCAGGACTCATGACACCAAGTGCTGGTCTTGTTTCCTTCTGCGGCCAACCTGTCTTGCAGCCAAGAGAAGACATCTCTGTCGTCTTTCAAGATGCCGTAATGCTTCCCTGGTTTAACATCCTTCAAAATGTGACACTCCCAATCCGGCTGGCTGGTGGCGACATGCGTCAAGCCAACGACAAGGCCATGCAACTATTAGAACAAGTCGGACTTGCTGCTTTTGCGCATCACTCCCCAAAAAATTTATCCGGAGGAATGCGACAACGTGCAGGAATTGTACGTGCTCTCATGAACGAACCGAAGTTGTTGTTGATGGATGAACCCTTCGGTGCATTGGATGCTCTCACTCGCGAACAAATGAATTTTGATTTGGCGCACATAGCAGAACATACTCAATGCTCAGTACTACTGATTACCCATGGCATTGGGGAAGCGGTTCTCTTGGGTGACCGCGTTGTCGTCATGAGTGCTCGTCCCGGCCGCATTGATGAAATCATTGAAGTTGATTTACCCCGACCACGAGGACGCTCCACTATGCTTTGTTCACAATTTGCAGAAATATGTGATCACGTTCGAGAGCATTTCAAACACGATTCTGATGCGATGGTACTGCATCATGACTAAAGCCATTGCGAATAACATGACCCTACCTGTTACGAAAACATTTTCTTTCGGCCTTTTTCATTTCAAAAAACATGCAACAAATTATTCTAGTCTGGTGTTGGCAATTATCCTTATTATTTTATGGCAATGGTCTATCGATTTTTTTAAAATATCCTCTCTGATCATTGCCAAACCATCAGATATTTTTGCCACCTTATGGAACGGTCTTGCATCTGGTTTCTTCTGGCCTCACATTGGTACCACCCTATTTGAAATGTTCGCCGGTTTCATTGGTGGCGTCATTCTAGGTGTTATCTCCGCTACCATCATGACTGAATGGAATCGACTCGGTCGCGTCATCTATCCCTACTTCGCCATTGTTCAATGTCTTCCCAAAGTCGCCGTAGCACCACTGATCGTGATGTGGATGGGTTTTGGCATCGATTCCAAAGTCTTGGTCGTCGTACTGAATGTCTTTTTCCCTGTGCTAGTAAGCACAGTTTCTGGCCTCTCCATACAAGACACCATGCGCAACGATCTAATGCGATCACTACGTGCAACACGCTGGCAGAATTTTATTTATGTACGTCTCCCTTCAGCTGCGACACAAATTTTTTCTGGACTTAACGTTGGATTAGTTCTCGCATTAACTGGTGCCATCGTCGCTGAATTTGTTGGTGCACAAAGTGGACTAGGTGTTCTCTTGCTACAAGCTGGCTCTAATCTCGATACTGCTAGTCTTTTTGCTGTCCTCGTCATATTGACCGTAATTGGATTGGTTTCGAGCCTGGCTCTCATGGCATGTGAACGAAAAGTGATTTATTGGGTTGACCGTAGAAATGGAGATTAAAATGAAATTAGCAACACAATGTTTGTTTGGCATCATGAGTACCGTATTGAGTGCCAGTATCGCCTTCTCCGCTGACACAAAACCATTGACCAAGGTCACCGTCATGCAACCTATCGCTTCCTATGATGTGCGATATGCACCATGGGCCATCGCGAAACGCAATGGCTATCTTGCAGAAGAAGGTTTGGACGTGGACATGCCGCTAGCAAAAGGTTCCATGATCGTCATTCAACAATTGGTCAATGGTGCCAACAGCTATGCACAGCTACCTCCTGATGGTGTCATCATCGCTAATTCAAAAGGTGCAGATCTTACTTTTTTCTATAGTTTCATTACTAAGAATCCATTCCCATTAGCAGTTTTAGAAAATAGTCCGATTCATCAACTGGAAGATTTAAAAGGAAAAAAAATTGGCGTTTTTTCTCTTTCGGCTGTCCAGTTCTACACAACGCAGGCTATCCTAAAATCCAAAAATATGGTCATGGGAAAAGACTATAAACTCATCGATGTCGGTTCTGGTCCTGCGGCTTTGGCCGCCTTACAGCGTGGTGATGTCGATGCTCTGGCAGAAGACGTTTTGATCTATGCTGGCTTCAACAATCGCGGCGCCAAATTTAGATTCATGAGCTCTCCACAGATTGATCAGGTTTTCTCCTGGGGACTTATGACCACCGCACAAAATCTGAAAGCACATCCAGAACAAGCTGCCGCTCTTGGCCGTGCCCTCTCGAAAGGGCGTATCGCATGCATGGCCAATACTCGACAATGCATTGAAGCTTATTTTGAGGTTTATCCCAATGCCAAGCCAACAGGTCTGGATACGGAAACTGCCATTACCGAACAGGAACGCATTTTAAAAGTTTTCCTAGCCTATGGCCCCAAACCGGCAGATGGAAAATGGGGTAGCTATGCACCAGGAGCATGGGATGCCGCCATGCAGTACATGGTAAGCGCAGGACTGATCACACAACCCGTCGATATTCATCGTATGTATACCTCCGAACTCCTGCCTCAAATTAATCATTTTGACGAGCATGCCGTTATTGGGGGAAATGTTGGGGGGAATAAATGAACGATAGTGCCCCTGCACCAACACAGCAAGGAACGCATTTTCCCCAGCCAGCTTACCGGGTTAACCGTATTGAACCAGTGCTTAAAACATCTGAAGTGTTAGCCAGAGTGTTTAATCTCGAACCAGGGGATAAAATACCTTGGCACTATCATAAGCTCAGTTCAGACCACTATTTCGTGCTCGCAGGAACACTAACGATTACGACTGATCATCCTGCTGACAAAGTCACGCTGACCATTGGACAACGCTGGCGGATTGATCCGGGAACACACCACGAAGTATCCAACACCGGCACAGCGCCAGTTTCTTTTCTCTTATTACAAGGAGTAGGCGGCTATGACTGGATTAAAGTGGAAAGATAAATTCCTCCCCATTTTTATGAAGAGAGTAAACGCATGAGATTGTCTGAAAAAGTTACCATTATCACTGGCGCAGGATCGGGAATAGGACGAGCAACGGCACTACGTTTTGCACACGAAGGGGCTTCTGTCATGGTTGTCGACAAAATAGCCGAACGTGCGCGTACTGTCGCAGAAGAGATTCAAGTAAAAGGAGGAAAGTCACAAGCTTTCACTGCCGATGTCTCGAAATCGCCAGAAGTCCAGATGCTCATGGCTGCCACACTAAAAACTTTTGGGCGTATTGATATTCTGGTCAATAACGCTGGCTATGGCATCGCTGGATCGGTTGTAGATACAGCGGAAGATGATTGGGATGCACTCATGTCTGTTAATGTCAAAGGAGTCTTCTTATGCTGCAAATATGCAATCCCCACTATGATTGAACAAGGCCATGGTGTCATCATCAACACAGCATCGGCCGTATCTGTCGTTGGTATTGCTAATCGTGCCGCGTACGTCGCCTCAAAAGGAGCTGTCGCAGCATTAACTCGTGCACTTGCCATGGATCATGTGACAGACAATATTCGTGTCAATTGCCTTGGTGTTGGTACAGTAGACTCCCCCTACTACACAAAGCTGATGGCAGAAAGTGACGATGCAGAGGGTTTAATGGCAGGACTAAAACAACGACAACTTTTAGGTCGGCTAGGATCCCCCGAAGAAATTGCTGCTGCCATGGTCTTTCTCGCTAGTGACGAAGCATCATTTTGCGTTGGCTCGACGTTATTTGTTGATGGTGGCTGGACAGCATACTAGTCTGAAAATCAGCGAAAAGCCTACTGAAGACTGGCAGTTGTTGCTAGGCATGATATTACCAGCACTGCCATTTCAGATCAGGCTAACCATCTCCCCTTTTCTCCAGAAAATCGCGCATTACTTTTTGCCGCGCTTTGCACGCAGAGCACCTAACTCAGCATGATGTTTCTCTGCCCATTCCCAAACGCTACAAAAAGCCGCGCACAAACTATGCCCTAATTCCGTTAATTGATATTCGACCTTGGGTGGTACTTCTGGGTAAACCGTACGAACCACAAAACCATCTTCTTCCATTCGTCGCAAGGTTTTGGTCAACATCTTCTGACTGATATCCCCAACCAGATGAGCAATACGCGTAAACCGCAAAACACCATGCTGTGCTAACGCTTCCAGTACCCGCATAGTCCACTTGTCCGCGACTCTACTAATCACCTCAAGAACAACACTATCCAGTTCGGGGGTAGATACATTTCCCTCAGGAGAAACAAACAGAAGACGATCCCCTTTAGGGCGTACTGACTCTAGCATATGATGTCCTTATATGATCTCTTAGTGGCACTGGTTTCCAGTTGGTAAGTATGGCACAAAAAGGTGCCTACTTCCCAAAAGAGAGTAATGGATTTATGCTCGTAATTCAACAACAGAAAGAGCGAGATATTATGCATACTACGGGCAATACCATACTGATCACTGGCGGCGGCTCTGGAATTGGGCGTGCTCTTGCAGAAGCATTTCATCGGCGGGGAAACCAGGTCATCATTGCCGGACGTCGTCAAAATATCCTTGACGCTGTTGCTCAAGCTAACCCGGGCATGAAAACAGCACAACTCGATGTTCGTGATCCTACAGATATCCAACGACTAGCTGCCAAAATCACAGCAGAATTTCCATCACTGAATGTACTGATCAACAATGCCGGCAT
>JAATGO010000097.1 GCA_015654605.1 Betaproteobacteria bacterium | reverse complement strand
TAACGTGGTAATTGTGACGTATTCATTATTGCCATAATTGCGTAAGAGCAATGTATTATTTCGTATGATTTTTTGTAGTAAAGTGCGGACATCATAATAATGATGTTTGTTGATAAAACCCCATCCTCTACCGGGCATATTGAGTACATACTGTATTTTGAGCGCTGGCAAGATGGTTTTTGGAGTGAAAAATGGATCTGATCCAACAATTAGAGCAAGAAGAAATAGCGCGTCTTGCTAAAAAAATCCCTGACTTTGCCCCTGGTGACACTGTCGTAGTCAATGTGAATGTAGTCGAAGGTACGCGCAAACGTGCCCAGGCTTACGAGGGTGTTGTGATTTCACGTCGCAATCGTGGACTGAATTCAAACTTTATCGTGCGCAAGGTTTCTTCAGGTGAAGGTGTAGAGCGGACATTTCAGTTGTACTCGCCGCTGATTGCCTCTATTGAAGTCAAGCGTCGTGGTGACGTCCGTCGCGCTAAGTTGTATTATCTGCGTGAGCGTTCTGGTAAATCAGCACGTATCAAAGAGAAGCTGCCAAGCCGCCGTAGTAACAGTGCCAAAGAATCGGCATAATCCCTGGGATATGCACTGCAAGGGGCGTCTTGGACGTCCTTTTTTTTGCATGTAGAGGTGAGGGAATTTTGACCAGTTTTGAACCGCATCACCTTCCTGTGGATTCTATTGCAGGGGAAGCTGCGTTGGATCCTGAGCGAATGACTAGCTCCTGGTTACGTTCACGGTTTGCTAATCCTACTCCATGGGTGCCGGAATATACAGAAGAACAATTGCAGCGACAAGCAGGACGATCATTGCGGAAAGCCGCAGTGCTCATGCCAATCGTGATTCGTCCGGAAGGATTAACTTTATTATTTACCCTGCGTAACGCAGATCTGACGGACCACGCCGGGCAAATCAGCTTTCCTGGTGGACGTATCGAATCTTATGATATGACGCCAGTGGATACCGCTTTACGTGAAACTGAAGAGGAAGTCGGTTTGGCGCGCCAACATATTGAACCAATTGGTGTGTTACCAGATTATTTTACAGGGACTGGTTATTGCGTGACACCAGTAGCCGCTTTGGTTCAGCCCCCTTTTGAGCTTAGGCCTGATCCACGAGAGGTTGCTGAGGTATTTGAGGTGCCTTTGGCATTTTTGATGGATGGCATGAACCATCAACGACGCACGCTGAAATTACCAGATGGATTTAGTCAACGTAGTTTTTATGTGATGCCTTACGATCGATTTTTTATTTGGGGCGCAACAGCAGGGATGTTACGTAATTTATTTCACTTTTTGCGTTCCTGATGTGGATTGTTATTACCTCGAAATGACGCATGGCAAGTGCTATTGTGTTTCTATAGGCTTGATTCATTTGAGCGATGTTTTGATGATGGATTCAGGCCGTTTGCTGTTGTCGTGAATGGTGGAATGGATGTGTATATAGATGTGCAATGAGCGCATCAGAAATGAAACTATTCATAAAATACGTCTATAAAATCATCTACAACGTAGTGAGGCGTTGTATTATTTGTTTTATACGTAGGCAGGGATCGTATTTGGTAATAAACAGGGTTGTTTGATGATATTCTTTTCCATACTTTTTGCTTTGTTGATCGAGCAACTGAAGCCGCTGCGAGCAGATAATCCTGTCTATGCAGTTATCAAAGCATTGTCTGTACGTGTGGAAAACTGGTTTAATGCAGGACATGCACGCCATGGACGTCTTGGTTGGTTGGTGATTATCCTGGCGTTGACTATTCCAGCAGGCCTGATTTACTGGATATGCCTGAAAATTAGCCCTTTGTTGGCATTTGCCTGGAATGTACTGATTGTGTACATGACTTTGGGATTTCGCCACTATAGTCATTACTTCACGTCGATCCAATTGGCGCTGAGCGCTGGTGATGAAGTGACAGCCCGTACTCTGCTTGCTGAATGGATCAAGCAAGAAACGACGGGCATGGATGTCACCGAAATTTCCCGGCTGACGGCTGAACAGGCGTTGATAACGACGCATCGCCATGTTTTTGGCGTATTTTTCTGGTTTTTAATCCCGATAGGGCCAGCAGGAGCAGTCATGTATCGTGTGGCAGAATACCTGGCGCGCGCATGGAATGAGCCAGAACACATGAAGCAAGAGGTATTTGGTCGTTTTGCAGATAAGGCCTTTTATCTGATAGATTGGATTCCGGTACGGCTAACTGCCGCTGCGTTTGCTATCGTTGGTAACTTTGAAGATGCCATTTATGCGTGGCGCAATTTCTCCGGGCGTTGGAAAGATCAGGCGACAGGGATTCTTCTCTCCACTGCAGGGGGCGCGATGGATGTGCGCTTTGGTACGCCAGCGCAGGTATCTGCTGATGTGCTGCCGGCAGATGCAGCTGTGGTGGATTCATTGCAAGAAGAGAGCGATGGCATACCTGGCGAAGCGCCTACTCCACGAACCTTGCAAAGCACAGTGGGGTTGGTATGGAGAGCCCTATTATTGTGGATGTTCTTATTGCTTTTGCTGTCCTTGAGTGTCTGGCTGAGCTAGGGCACATTTCCATTGTGCATGATAGTATCTGGCTTTATGGTCAGAGAAGGTACTGACAGAAACTACCGTTTCTGTATTTTATTTACTTTTGCTGTATCTTATGGATACTTGTCGCCCAGATAGAGCTAGTTTTCTGCTGACGCAGATAATGATGTATCTCAGGTCTTATATAAGATATAATACTTCTGTTTTGAAAGGCTTTTACTTGAACAGAGTGAAAAGCGAATTTATGTGGCAAGTGCTATATTCCGAATTGCACGCATGACTGATCCCACCGACATTAAAAATACCCCGGCAGAAGAGTTCATCATCATGGGTTTGACCCAAGATGGAAAACAATTTCGCCCAAGCGATTGGGCGGAGCGTTTATGCGGTGTGATGTCTTGCTTTCGCCCTGAAGGTTCTGGAGGGCGCAATGCCCATTTGAAGTATTCCCCTTATGTATTACCCACCATGCTCAATGGTGTGCGTTGTGTTGTGGTGAATGAAGCGCTACGTGAGCTGGATCCTATGGCATTTCATTTCGTCACTAACTTTGCAAAAGACAACAACCTGCAGGTGAT
>JAATGO010000417.1 GCA_015654605.1 Betaproteobacteria bacterium | reverse complement strand
CATCTTTGTTTGCAAAGTATTCATCAATTCAGGCTGACGTGCGGCTGCTTCAAGGTATTTTCCACCCATGATCCCGATACCAATACAAGCACCGATAGCGCCCAGGCCAATGATCAAACCGCAAGCCAAAGCAACGAAAGAGACATCAGTCATGACAATTCCTTAAAAGTTAAAATACAAATGGGTTAAATCAAAAAATCAACTGAAACGATACTGTCGCCCTACTCTATTAATGCGACTCATGTGCCTGGCCGATGTAGACCAGTGTCAACATCATAAAAATAAAGGCTTGCAACAACACGATCAGAATATGGAAAATAGCCCAGATCGAGCCGGCGATTATGTGCCCAACAAAACCCAATGTTGTTGCGGCAGAGCCTAACAGAGCAATCAGTAAAAACAACAACTCACCTGCATACATATTGCCAAACAACCGCATGCCCAACGATACCGTCTTTGCTGTGAATTCAATAATGTTCAATAGGAAATTAAAAGGTGCAAACCAGATGCCAAACGGCGCGGTAAACATTTCGCGAATAAAACCACCCACCCCCTTAATTTTGACACTGTAATAAAGAACCAGTACCAATACTCCTAAAGCAATGCCCATTGTGCCATTCAAATCAGCAGTCGGCACAATGCGGTGATGTATTTCTGGTAAATTGAACAAGCGCATGATGGAAGAGACAAGATCCACCGGCAAAAAGTCCAGCGAATTCATCAAAGCAACCCACACAAATACCGTCAATGCCAGCGGAGCAATAAAACTACGGTCACCATGCACCATTGATTTTGATTGGCTGTCTACCATTTCCACAATCATTTCAACAAAAGCCTGGAAACGACCAGGAACACCTGATGTCGCTTTGCGTGCTGCAAGATACATCAGCAAACAACCTACAACGCCGCACACAATCGACCAAAAAATGGTATCAATATTGACAATCGAAAAATCAACAATCTTGGTTTGATGATCTGTAGACAAATGCCCTAAATGGTGGGTAATGTAGCCAGTTGCTGTCGTTCCTTGTTCCTCAGCGGTCATGATCAATGTTTAAACAGTAAAATTAAATAACTTTTAAGCACCACGATGAAGCTCACAATAAATGCAAGCCAATGAATGTCGTGATACAACCCAACAACTGCGCCCATGAGCGCAAAAGTCGTCGCAATCTTGATAAATTCCCCAAAGAAAAAAGTCATCGGGTTAGCCCCTCCGTTGCGTGCACTTATAAAGAGACGCATAGCAAAAAGGCTATTCGGCACAAAACAGCAAACCCCACCCAATAATGCAGACCATGACGCGGCTACCCCTCCCACAAAACCGGCCACGCAGGTGACAACTAGTGTAGCGACAAGCTGCATTATTATCACACGCAACATATTTACCCAATATAGTGCAAACCGCACCCTCAACGAGCAAACGGCAGTTTAGAAGCCCGACGATTATAAAGGCTAGCGTTCGCCTTCGTCAAACGTTTGACGTGATAAACTCGCTTTTCTTGGAAAGTTTGCGCACAACAAGCGATATACCTTGTTTTATGTTACACACATGCTGCGTCGCAACATATAGCCCATATAACAATTCTCATAAAAATAGGTAAAAATCAAGGAAAATACTCCTAAAACCCAGGATTTTTACAAACAATGCTTCGCTTATTTTCCAAAAAATACAGCCAAGCCCTTTGTCATCATTTACGACATAATGACTGCCACCCTAGTATCGATAGACCTATGACAGCTCGCACATTTGTGCAATAACTCTGCCACATTATTTCCCAATAAACATTGGAAAATACCGATGTAATAATGACAAACAAAATCCTGAAAAAAACCGCAGTTTGAAACAAATGGATTAGACCTGTGTGAATCGGGTTACCAAAGATGGTGCAAGCACATTGTATTGTTCGTAGACAATCGAAAGAATCAATTACCCAGAGTTGGTTCTAGTTAACCAGGTTCCGCCCCACTCCTCAGTCATGCCATCCATATCTTTGTTGGTGTAAGCTAATCCGCACTTCCTCTAACAGCTAATGCTACACATATTTGAGCGGAGAGTAGACTGGAAGAATCTTCCCCCATCCCGTATGGTGACATGTAAAGAAAGCGTATTGCCCGAAAATGCTGAAGAGTCGTTGAGCCTAACGTACTTGCCTAAGCGGGGAAATTTTTCAATCCGTAACAGCATGTGGCGTATTGAGCAAGCAGATTGCCACTAATACGGACTACCTTTACGTTAGTTAAATCGCATTAAGTTCATCGACAGCCTTTTTTCCACAGAAAGTAAAATGTAAAGAAATAAAGCGTGCCTCGACATTTGGTTAGCGAGCATCGACTTTCGCGTTTTCGTATTAAGGTTACTAGAGGCAACCCATGCAGAAAGAGATTAAAAAGTTCGCAACTGATTTGCTTATACAAAATGATGCGTCAAATTTTCGTTTCATTGATATATTGATATCGCAAATTCTCTTTCGATAACGAGAGGCAACATTCATTATTATTTTGGGCATAAAGAAAATCTAATTAATATTGTCACACTGAAATATGTCGAGTACGCCATCATTCTTTTGGGAAATATCTAGGAAGATGAACAACTGACCTTCGAACAAAAGACACTAAGAATAATGAGCCGCAATTATTGAGCGCTACGTGAAGTTCAATCCAAATCGAAAAGCGGCAATCCCTGGAGTCTCACCACAAGGTTACGCGGTGACTCCAGGTTTCTTAGTCAAGAAATTCGTGATGTTTTACAATATTTTTCAACCATCATTGAATCTTACATTCACGCTGGCGTCGTAGAGGCTCAAGTAAAAGGTGAAATTTCATCGCAATCATAGCGATAACTTAGGTTCAATTAATTGTAATTGTTGATAGTACTGGCTCAATTACTCAAGACGCTCGTTCTTTCGATCGTTTGGAGAAAATATATTCCGCGTATTTGCAGATGAAGTGACGATGTCGATGTAATACGCGATAAAAAAATCAGCTGGCCTAACAAAAAAGCCAGCTGATTCAGCATATAAATTCACATGTATAACAATTATGATTTCTCGATAACTTACTCAAGCAGCTCAAGTTATCCAAGAACGCGGAAAACTTTTGCTGCTTCAACAAATCAATCAGAACGAGTGATGCATCCCAATGGTAGTAACAAATTGGTTAGTGCTACCGGACACACCAGTAGCGCCGCTAGCACCAGTACCATTCATTACGGCGAAACGCGCATCACCACCAGCACGTTGGTAAGCAGCTTGCACATAAAACTGCGTGCGTTTGGAAAACTCATGTACATGACTTAAGCTGAAAGTATTCCAACGTGCTCCCTCCAGTTTCGAAAAACTATATCCAAAGTTAATGGTATTCAGATTCATGTAGCGCCATGCCGTCCCAAGATCCAGATTTTTTTGTTTAGGTGACGGACCAGTCGGTAAATCTAGCTTTACCTGGGTGTAAGAAGCATTCATCCGCACACTACCGATAGTGTAGCCAACTCCTCCAGCAATAGTACTCAAGCTATCGAAGACAGTCGCGGCGTTGCCCAAGCCTACGCTGGTCAGAAAAGTACCTGCATAGCCTGCTGCACGATCATTCAGCTTGGAATACGCCAGAGCTGCACGAAGTGGTCCATTGCCATAGCTCACGCCAGCGCTAATGTTGCGGCCTTTGCTGCTGTCACCAGCAACTTCACCGAAACCATACATGGCACTAGCCTGAAATCCTGAAAAGGTCGGAGAAGTATAGCGCACCGCATTATCCAACTGATAGGTATTAGCCAAGCTATCAAGATTACCTGGATGAAACAAGTACCAATTGGTCAGTTGAAAACCGTTAGAAAGCTTTCCAACGTAGTCGAATACCACATCAGGCATATGCCCCATGGTCACTGCGCCGAAGTCTCCCGACAATCCAACAGTACTGTAACGATTGAATAATTTTGACGAATTAGGCACGCTACCACTGTCAGTATAAAAACCAGCTTCAAGCTGAAAGTTGGCCTTTAGGTTGCCGCCCAGATCTTCTACACCACGGAAACCAATCCGATCCGGTTGCATAGTCCCTTGATCCAGACGTGTCGCAGAACCACCATTGAGGTTGTTGATATATGCTACACCAGCATCCAAGCTACCGTAGATAGTAACGCTGCTCTGTGCAAATGCACTCGCCGATACATAAGTTGCCGCAACAGCAATCAATAACTTCTTCATTAAATCCCCCTTCAATGAATAAAAACAATTAAGCACGGTGTTAGCCGTGTCCACTGCCTCCATCTGCCTCACGCCTATGGAAGGTAACGCCTGCAACAAACCTCGTCATCTTCTCTTCTACCCGATGGGATCGGACTGATACTGACTTATAGATGACATATCGACTTCTGACTTCTGACAACTCGTCTCACCAATAAAACAACGTCTCACAAAAAATATCGGACTAAAAAAATACCCGACATACACGCGGGTATCTTAGTTAGCCTTCTCTGTTACACATCGAGCACCAAACGCTGCCCCTTACAGCCCGATACGCACACCATCATGGTCTTGCCTGCTGCCCGTTCGGACTTACTCAACACAGCGTCACGATGCTCCGGTTCACCCTCCAGAACTCTGGTTTCGCAAGCACCACATATGCCTTCCCGGCAACTGTGATCAATGGCGACTCCGGCATCCAGCAAAGCATCAAGTAAGGATTTACCGGTGGGTACAGTAATATTTTTATTACTACGTGCCAGTTCCGCAACATAGCTACCCGTCTGCGCTGCCTCTACCTTTTCAGCGGCAAAGCGTTCAACGTGCACATTGCACAAACCGATATCCTCACAAATACGTTCAAAGGCGTTGAGCATCGATGTCGGGCCACAGCAATAAAAATGGGCGTTCTTAGGTTGACTGGCAAGATACGCCCGCAGATCTGGTGGTGCTCCGTGTTCATCATCAAAATGAGAATGAGTGCCTGGCTGCTGCAACAAGTCGTCGGCAAATGCCGCCTCCTTCCGTGATCGCGCACAATAGAACAATTCAACTGATTTTTCACACATACGTAAACGATTGAACATGCAGGAGATCGGTGTGATACCGATACCACCAGCGATCAATACTGAATGCGTGGCACTTTCATCAAGGGCAAAATTATTACGTGGCACAGAGATCATCATGGTCGAACCAACCCGCAACTGCTCGTGCACATAACGGGAACCACCTCGGCTCTTGCAGTCGTTGAGCACACCGATCACATAGCGATGATGCTCAGTTGGTGAATTCGACAGAGAATAACTACGTACGATACCATTGGGCAAATGCAAATCAATGTGGGCACCTGCTTCAAACGTCGGTAGATCAACGCTATCTAGCTGCCTCAGTTCAACACTGACAATTCCTTGTGCTTCGAAACGCATAGCCTGAACGCGGACAGAAAGAAGAGGACTGCTCATAAGAATCCAAACAAAACGTATTAAGAAATAGCTTGCTGCAAGTTAATATCGAGTCGTGCAAAGGCATCGATTTCAACAGTCAACTCAGGAAACACCAAACCACTGACCTCTACCAATGTGGAACACGGATACACCATCTTGAAAAAATCGCGACGCGCGCGGCCAACTTGATTTTTGTCAGCAATATTTTTTACGTAAATCACCAACTTGTAGATGTTTTCCTGCGTACCACCAGCCGCCTCCACTAAATCGCGCAGCTTCCTCAACACGACCAACGTCTGCTCATACGTATTGAGCACGCTGTGACATGAGGCCGGATGTGCCGTTACCCCGGACATGACAATCTCATTACCAATCACTAAACAATTTGACCAAGTTGCATCGGCCAACTCGCCCACCTTATCTGTCTTCACATGACGTACTGTCTGCATGATCTCAAGCTGCCTTTGGCGCATTTTTTTGTCCCAAAACGGCCTCCTCACGTGCCAACTGTTCTTTCGCCAGGTTGCGCATATGACGGCGCAAACGCACAATACCCATGTCATGCTGGTATAACATCTCGCGTTGGTTAGCATCTGGCTCCATCAATTCAAGTACCACACGATCTTGCTCCAACACCGCCCAATGACGAGCCTCCAAACGATTGCGATAAAGGAAACGCCAAGTGTCCTTCTGCCAGCCACTCAGCTTGCGACAGCGCCAGTGAAATACTGCCGCGATATTGTCAACGATAGGGGTGTAACTACCAATGATGAT
>JAATGO010000367.1 GCA_015654605.1 Betaproteobacteria bacterium | reverse complement strand
TGATTACGAATCAGTTGCTCTACCAACTGAGCTACATCAGCGCGCCCGCTATTATAGCTTCTTCTGTTCTCTTCTTCTAGGGCAAGCGTAGTTAGCATCACTCCGTAATCAATTCCAGCATCATCAGCGATCTTTTTAGCTGTCAAATAGTCTGGCAGGCGTATTCCCTTCACATACTTATCTAGGGTCGACTGTGGAACGCCCCACTGCTTTGCGGCTGAGTTCACTGAACGCCCTTTTAGGGCTTGCGAAACAATTTCTAAATAGTTCATATATTCCTCTTGCAAAATTACTCCAAACGCGTTAATCTAGTTACTACATTCGGAGTAACTCCGGTTGGGGTTAATCCGTATAGCGTAACCATAGCACAAAATTAGATAGGGGGGTACTCATGCGTATTCATGGCTGTTGGAAGTGCCTATCCATCCTTTTTACCGCGTCCTGCGGATTTCGTCGCCCACAAGGGCTTTTTCTCTCGTAGTACTTACCCATAAAGGGATACTCATGTCTGCCATTGATAACAAACATCTCATCGACATTCTCGCAGTCAATCAATCTTCTGGTGTTAGCGCAAAAAGCGGTAAAGCATGGGAAATGTACCGCGCGCAATGTGTTGTGATTGGTCCTGATAATTCTACAAAAATTGGTGAGTTGCTCTTACCTCGTGATTTAAAAGAAACGGCTCCCGGTCGTTATCTAGCTGAATTCGAATTAGACGTTAGCTTTGATCGTCTTGTTGTACCTCGTATAACTGCACTTCATGCACATGGGGTTGCGAAGACTACGCCTAAAGAAACATCAAAGGCCGTTGCTTAATCCTTTACGCGTAACAGAAAATCCTCATGCCCAAATACGTTATCTACTGTGTGCAGGACACTACGCCAACAATCAGTGCAGAAGGAGCACTAGTTTGTGATGGCGGTGTGAGTGCGCTACAAGTGGGTTCTATCGATGCAGGTGCAGCAACGCCCGATCCTGCGGCAGTAAGTGCGGTTTGGGGAGCTGCATTTACCTCTGTGTTGTTGTGCTTTTTTATTGCACGGATGGTTGGTGCTGTGCTCATTATGATTCGTGAGGGGTAAGCATGCTCAAGATTGTGAGTGCTGTCACGGCGGTTTTGTGGGTTGCAGTATTTATTCAAATTGTTCGTATCTGGTTTTGATGCGGCAATTCTGGCTATAAAGAATTGATCCATGTGGGTCAAACGTCGCCGGGCGCTCCGGTATTTGAAAGGGGAAATGATGAAGTCTATCAAACGAGTAGTGCAATTGATGGTGGGGGGTATCGCCACTGTAGCTGGTGTAGCTGCAAATGCAGAAGTGACTGGCACAACTGTTGATTTAACGCCCATTACTGGTGCTTTTACAGCGACAGATATTACTACGGGTGTATTGGCGATTGCAGCCACCTTGGCGGTGGTCTACGTCACGATTAAGTCAGCAAAAATTGTACTGGCTATGCTCAAGGGGGGCTAAGCCAGTAGCGGGAGGTAACGCGGCCGCTTGCCTCCTTTTTTCCATCTTACATCGGGTGATGCATGGATTACTCAAACCTTTGGTACTTGTTTGTGTTTGGTTGGGGCATTGTCTGCGCGTGGGCAGTTATACAGGGTTTTAAGGGGTAATCATGCAGATCCGGGTGCTGTTCGTCGTATGTTTGATTTGTTCATTGCTGTATCAGGCACAGGCGCAAGCGCAAGCTTTACCTGTTATCAGCCGTGTCTCTGCTGCTGTAGGTGGCGCGATTGAACGTCAATTGATTCGTCGCGGGTTCGCGGCAAATGATTCTGCCTTTGGCGCTACCTTACAAGCGGTAGGAATTGCAGCAAACGATGCCACTTTTAATGTAGCTGGCACAGTTGGTATGGTTGCAGCGGGGGTATTAGGTTTGCCAGCTTGGGCAACAGTGGCCGTTGGTGCCGGGATAGGCGCTCTGGCATTCGGTACTTATCAGCTTTTAACGCAACCAGTTTCATTCACAGATCCAGCAACTGGTACAGTTAGCCAGAAATATGCAGTCGCTCCCCTTACTATGGATCTGGCGACAGTGACAGACTTGGCTGCACATCCTCGTCCAGATTCCACTTCTACCGCACCAATTACGTATCCTCCTACTACAGCAGTGTTCCCATTGGTGCAAGATCGGGCGGGATTTTGTCAGGGCAGTGGGTTATTGAACTCTAGCTGTACCAGCTTGCCCGCGCCATCGTCCGATGTGCGCTGGTTGACATCTGGGAATGGGACATCTGCGGTACCTATCTATAACCTTGGTGACTTTTCCAGTTACGTAAATTGGTCAATCAATAAGCTGGTGGTGAGGACAGAGCCTGGATCTCCTGTCCCGTTTGCAACAGTAACATGGGTCTTGCAGCCAAGTATTTCTGGTCCGGGGCTTCTGGCAACCGCACAAGTTTATCCGCTGTATCGGGATACCTTTACAGTAGATGCTTCAGGAAATCACATCTATGAGCCTCGAACAGATGGTTATTACGATACCGTGACTATCAGAGCAAATCCTAACCCTTTATATGTATCTGCTGACCAGTTACAGTCGGGGACGTTTGATGAGCTTGTCCAAGGCTTAAATTCTAGCCAACGTGCAGCACAATTAAGTAACGGCTCTATTGCTGCGATTGCGGATGCCTTGTTTCGCACTGCTGCGGCCAAACCAGATTATCAGGGTTACCCATACGCCAATACTGATCCTGTGACGGCATCAGATGTAGCCGAATGGAAGGCTGCAGGTAGTCCTTCTACTAGTACGGTAACGTTAGGTGATGCGGTAACCCCTCTACCTGACCCCATTACACTGCCTAATGCTACGCCAGTAACCCCAACTGATCCGACAAATCCTACTGATCCTACCAATCCCACGGATCCTGATGCCCCCGCGAATCCGGGGGATGGTACGGATCAGCAAGTTGACCTCGGACCCGATCCCGGGATAGGGTCACCAACATTAGAAAGTACACCTACTGCACAAATGATTTTGCAGCCGCTACTAAATCTTTTTCCAACACTAAAATCGTTTGTGGTGCCACAGCATACTGCACAGTGTCCTAAGCCTGTTTTTCACATCTTGGATGAAGACATTACCATGGAAAGTCACTGCGATTTACTGGAACAGATACGTCCCACACTCTACGCTGTCATGGCGGTGGCTTGGGTCGTGATCGCATTATTTATTGTACTAGCAGCTTAAGGGATTCCTATGTTCGCTATTATGGTTTCGGTGTTGAATGTTGCCTTAGCATTTGTCGTGCGTTCAATACTTGTCAAGTTTGTCGTGTACTTTGCGCTGTTCTTTATCACTACGGAATTTATTAGCGTGATTGGCAGTATTTTACCAACTGGAAGTGACTTATCATCAGCGCTTGGTGGTCTGCCACAGGATGTGTGGTTCTACTTGGATTTGTTCAATGTCAGTGCTGGAATTCCCATTCTATTATCCGCTTGGATAACTCGCTTCATCATCCGTCGCATTCCTGTCATTGGCTAATCATGGCAATCAATGTCTACACTGGCCTGATGGGATCTGGAAAGAGCTATGAGGTAGTTTCAGAAGTTATTGTTCCTGCGATTGCTAAAGGAAGAAGAGTTGTTACCAATGTCGATGGCATTTCTAACGATTTGGTACGCCAGTATGTAGCCGATATTTATAAGCGCAATCTTGATGCACTTGGTGAAATAGTGCATGTGACTAACGAAGATGTATTTAAAGCAGATTTTTTTCCTTACTATGATGACAAAAAGGCAGCGCATACTAATACGATTGTGCAGCCAGGCGATTTAGTTTGTATTGATGAAGCATGGCGATTTTGGCCGGCTAGTGGTGGAAAAATTCTTCCGCAACATAAAAGTTTTTTTCTTGAACATCGCCATTTCACACATCCAGCAACTGATGTTGCTTGCGATTTGGTGTTAATGATTCAGGATATGGGGACGTTAAATCGTTTTGTAAAAAATGTCGTAGCCTTCAATGCGCGAACGCATAAGAAAATATCTCTTGGCATGCCTAACACTTACAGCATTAGTCTATATGAGGGGAGTAAGCAGAGTAGGGCTACGTTAATCAGTAACTCAATACGCAAATATCGTAAAGAAATTTACCCTCTTTATTCCTCATTTAAAGGTGGTGCTGAGGGAAAATCTGTCAATGTCGATAAGCGACAAAACATGTTCAGTAGTAAGCGCTTAATTGGGTCTGGCGTATTAGTGATTTTTATTGGCAGTGTAGCGATTTATTTTGTTAGTCGTTTCTTCTCTCATAAACCATCTGTATCAACTAACACTGTTGTAACGACTACACCAGCCACATCAAGGAATGCAAGTACGGGATCTTCGGTAACGGTTAAATCAACGATTCCATCGTTCTCTACTACGTGGCGCATTGTTGGCACTGTTCACTATCGTAGTGAGCGGTTTGTTGTGATTGCAGATTCGGCAGGACGTTTACGTTATGAATCGCCATCTATGTTTCAACAAAATGGACGACTGGCTATTGGCGATATCGACGGTAATAAGGTGACTTACTATTCTGGTGATGCTCCGGTCGTGACACATCAAATACCAAAAGAGGGAAAAAAATAATGCGTACTCGCTGGCTAGGAATTTTTCTTATGTTGGGAATGCATATTGCTCATGCTGCTGACTTTATACCTTTAAATTTACCCATTCCTGCATTTGCCAATAAATTGCCAAGTTCATCGATTTTTGGTACGTTTTGACAGATGGACTGGATTTATCGCGTATGTGTAAGGGATGGGGTGATTAGGCTGAGGCCAAAAATTATCCAGAGGTAAGATAGAAGCATACCGGTAGCTATGTTCGCACATAGCGATAGAATTTTCCTATTGAAATTATTCTATTAATCAGCTTTATTATTTTTTCAATGGTTCCAGCATTCCGTTTAATGATTAAATAACATGCCTTAGGCCAGACTGGAGTAGGGTAATTCTTACACGACTGGCGTAAGGTAATTTTTACACTAATAATAAGGATCGATATGAAATATGTATTTATTGTCAGTGCACTATTGTTTACCGGAGTTGTTCATGCCGCCAATACGACGCTCACTGTTCCTATGAATTTTGTTGATGCGAAAGGGATAGGTCGTGCCGCAGGTGACATTGTCATTACCGAATCGAAGTATGGAGTAGTGTTGACACCTTCCTTAACAGGATTGCCGCCTGGTGTTCATGGTTTTCATTTACATGAAAAAGCGTCTTGTCAGCCTGGGATGCGTGATGGCAAAGCCGTTGCTGCGTTGGGTGCAGGTGGACATTGGGATCCAGAAAAATCTGGACATCATGCTGGCCCCTATGGCGATGGGCATTTAGGTGATTTGCCTGCCTTGTACGTGACTGCAGATGGTAAAGCAACTTATCCCGTGCTAGCCCCTCGGTGGCATTCTATTGATAGCCTGCGTGGACACGCGTTAATGGTGCATGCCGGTGGCGATAATCATAATGATCATCCAATGCCACTAGGTGGTGGCGGAGGACGGATCGTATGTGGGGTCATCAACTAATCGCTGTGTGTGGGGGGGGGCTGGAGAGAGCTGCACATGTATTGTTGACTCGCCTGATGTCCTTTTTTGTAAGAATCTATTCACGATCTTCGAAGCGCAGGAATGCTATAAATGGATGAACTACAGGCCGGTGTTAAGTGTACGTTCGCCGTTTTCCATAGTCTTCCGTTTTTTTCAAGCCACGCAAAGCTACGCTCGACTACCCAGCGTTTTGGCATCACTTTGAATGTGTGCAGCTCGTACCGCTTGGCTATCTGCACCGTGA
>JAATGO010000126.1 GCA_015654605.1 Betaproteobacteria bacterium | reverse complement strand
CCTGACTGCTGCAGAAGAACTAGATGCCACAGTCGCAAATATGCGGTTTATCAAACCATTGGATATTGCTATGTTGAAACATTTGGCGGCAACGCATGATGCTTTGGTAACGGTGGAAGAGGGATGTCTGATGGGGGGAGCGGGTTCGGCAGTGGCTGAAGCGCTGTCGGCGGAAGGAATTACTATGCCGCTATTGCATCTGGGTTTGCCGGACAGTTTCATTGATCATGGCGATGCAGGACAATTGCTGGCAATGTGTGGGCTAGATAGCGCCGGAATTGCGGCCTCCATTATGCAGCGGTTTGGCCGGAATATCACACGCCAGGCGGTTAGTGGCTAGTGATTAGGCATGTTGAAGTCGCTTAACGATAATGTTCGGTTGGCGCTCAGTCGAGCAGTTGGCGTTCCCGTTTCCATAGTTCGTCGCTTTTCCCCGCATGATGGTTGAGGATGCGTGATAAAACGAAGAATAAATCCGACAGGCGGTTGAGATATTGCAGGAGTGGTGCATTGATGGCATCGCTTTGCGCCAGAATAGTCACAGAACGTTCTGCGCGTCGGCAAACAGTACGACAAACATGGGCAACTGCTGCTGCACGCGACCCTCCTGGCAAAATAAACTCGCGCAGTGGTGGTAAATCTGCATTGTAATGCGTGAGTAGCAAATCCAGAAACTGTACGTGTGTACCCGTAAGCAGTGATGTCCCTGGCATGTTCGATTCCCCAGCCAGGTCGAATAGATCAGACTGGATTCTATGCACTTGCTCTGGCAGTGATGCTGGCAAATCTTCACAAAGTAATACGCCAAGCTGTGCGTTTAACTCATCGACATCTCCTAAAGCTTGTATGCGCGCGCTATGCTTACCGATTCGGCTGCCATCGCCAAGACCAGTAGTGCCGTTATCCCCTGTGCGGGTGGTAATTTTGGAAAGACGGTTACCCATAAGATAATATTTGCTATTAATAAACGTGACAAAGAAAATGTGATGACGAATACATGGATGTGGGTATTGTAAAGTAGCTATGACATGACAAAGATAAAATATGTTGGCTGCTTGGGAGTAAAATCCTTTCCACTCTAGTGAAATACGCTAATTTATTAGCTATTGGGGGGGCGATTCCGAGTATTACGCCTTTTGCCAGGCACATTACAGTATTATTCGTTGCGTTGCAGTATCTGAAAAGAGGGGGCCATATGAACCATATCCTTGATGCCAGTAAATTGAGGAAACCACTTCCTGAATCTTTATCTCAGGATTTGCAAGATTTGTTCGGATCACGTTTTTCCATTGCGCAGGCCATGCGCGAACATCATGGGCGTGACGAGTCATCCTATGATCCTATGTTACCTGATGCTGTGGTTTTTGCGCATACGACGGAAGAGGTCGCGGCGCTGGTCACGTTGTGTCTCCAGCACCAAGTGCCATTGATTCCCTATGGCGCAGGTACCTCTTTGGAAGGACATGTACTCGCCTTGCAAGGCGGTGTTACTGTGGATTTGTCGCAAATGAATCAGATACTGGCGGTCAATGCTGAAGATCTGACTGTGACGGTACAAGCGGGGGTAACGCGCAAACAGTTAAATCAGGAGATTAAAGATACGGGCTTGTTTTTCCCGATTGATCCAGGCGCTGACGCTTCGCTGGGAGGAATGGCTTCCACACGTGCTTCAGGAACAAATGCCGTGCGTTATGGCACCATGCGGGAAAACACATTGGCGCTGACCGTGGTGACTGCCAGCGGTCACATTATCAAGACAGGAACTCGCGCTACAAAATCATCTGCCGGATATGATTTGACACGCGTGTATGTTGGCAGCGAGGGGACGCTGGGCATCATCACAGAAGTCACTGTGCGCGTATATCCTCAGCCAGAAGCCATTGCGGCTGCTATATGTTCCTTTCCTCATGTGCGTGATGCAGTCAATACAGTCATTGAAGCTATTCAGATGGGAGTACCGTTAGCGCGTGTCGAGTTTCTTGATATTAATAGCGTCAAAGCAATTAATGCGCATGATAAGCTGACGTTGCCGGAAAATACCCTGCTGTTATTCGAGTTTCATGGCAGCGAGCAAGGTGTGCAGGAGCAGGCCGAAATGGTGCAAGAACTCGCTAACGAGCATCAGGCGCTTGGTTTCGAGTGGGCAACCAGACCGGAAGATCGTTCTCGTCTGTGGACGGCACGTCACCGAGCCTTTTTTGCCTTGTTGCAGTTGCGCCCCGGTTCTCGTGCTATCACGACCGATTGTTGCGTGCCCATTTCACGGCTGGCAGAGTGCATACTTGATACCAAGCACGATTGTGAAGAGCACAATATGGTGTATTCCATTATTGGGCATGTTGGTGACGGTAATTTTCATGTTGTGATGATGATTGATCCCAATGACCCAACCGAAATTGCTTGTGCTGAAAGTATTAACGAACGTATTGTGACGCGCGCTATTGCTATGGATGGTACTTGCACAGGAGAACATGGCGTGGGCTTACATAAAATGGACTTCCTGATTCAGGAACATGGGGTCGGTGCTGTGGATGTCATGCGAGCAATCAAACATGCTTTGGATCCGCTAAATATCATGAATCCTGGGAAAATTTTGTACTGGTAATGAATGATCAGTCGCTTCATTTTTTTTATAACATAAAATTTCAGGCACCCCATGGCAACACGCCTACCTCCTGTTCATGCATTGACGGCATTTGAAGCAGCTGCACGACATAATTCTTTTGCAGTTGCCGCAGAGGAATTATGCATTACTCCCTCGGCGCTATCACATCGTATTCGTTTGCTCGAAGAGTTTGTTGGTGAGCGTTTATTTTTTCGTGATGGACGCTCGATCGGTTTATCAGAATTTGGGCGCCGATATCTTGATGTCGTCCGTGCCGCTTTGCGCACCT
>JAATGO010000188.1 GCA_015654605.1 Betaproteobacteria bacterium | reverse complement strand
TATCATTTGTATCAATTTATCGAACCACTACTACAAGAAATTCGTCAACAACATCCCGATATACACCTGGTTGATCATGGGGCAGGGAAATCTTATCTCGGTTTCATTCTATACGACTTGTTCTTCAAAGCCCTGCATAGCGACTCGCGTATCTACGGTATCGAAACGCGTGAAGAATTAGTGAAAAAATCGCGCGAACTCGCTGCACAGCTTGCATTTCCTGGAATGTCATTTCTCAACCTTTCGGTAGCGCAATCGATAGAATCTCCTCTGCTACCTGACAATATCGACATTGTGACTGCACTGCATGCCTGTGACACTGCCACTGATGATGCCATTCATTTCGCATTAAAAAAACATGCGCAATTTATCGTACTAGTGCCCTGTTGTCAGGCCGAAGTGGCATCCATACTCAATCGTAACAAAGGCGCCTCCTTAGCAAAAACCACGCTCACTGAAATCTGGCGCCATCCCCTGCATACACGCGAATTTGGAAGCCATTTGACTAATGTCCTGCGTTGTATGCAACTCGAAGCACATTGTTATCAAGTCAGCGTCACTGAACTGGTCGGCTGGGAACACTCCATGAAAAATGAATTGATCATCGCACGCTATAAGGACTTGCCCCGCCAACATAAAGCAGAACGCCTGAATAATCTCCTCGTATCCCTTGGACTAGAAGAAATGCAAACGCGATTCTTTGTTTAAAAACTCCTGACCCATACCTCCTTCCTGAGGCTTTAGAATAAAGCCTTTCCGGCATGTTCTCCGTATAGTTTTATAATTCCCTTTGTCTATCAAATGCAAAATATGTTGATCATCCTATTTTTATAAGCAAAAACATGCCTCATTATCAACATAACATCACCCTACACCACTCAGCGACACCTCAATCCACTTGTACAATCTTGTTTTATATCAACAACATTGATATAAGAAAGATAAAAGTAAATACCACGACAAGAAAAAGGCAGTTATTCGCATAGATTATGCAAACAATTCATCTCGCGCCTGTAGATTTCTGGAAACATTTCGTCGCTGGTGGTAAGCTGGGCTGGGTTTCAGAAAAAATGGCATTGCTATAATGCGAGCCAAGGGGAGAACATCCGAATGACAACAAACTTCGATGCACTGCTTGCCGATAACAAGCGATTGCATGTCGAGATACAATATTTGCTCAAGCAGGCTCGTGTCAATCAGGAAATCATGCAGCGTCACCAAGCGTTTGACCTACGCCTGATTGCCTCTAGCACATTTCGCGAACTGATTGAAACAGTTTCACGGGTGCTGCCTGAAACCTTTCGCCTAGAAACTGTGACCTTGGTACTCGTTGACACAGACTATGGCATACGTCGTATTTTGCGTGATCTACAAATCAAACTGGAAGATTTCCCCAGGCTCTTGTTTTTGGAAACGATTGAGCCCCCCATTCCTCATCTGTCTATTCACAAACCTCTGCTCAGCTTGTATCAAAAAAAACTTCATCACTTGGTGTTCCCAAATTATGAACCCGCAAGTGTTGCCATCCTACCTTTGACGCGTCATCAAACGCCACTTGGATATCTAGCGCTAGGCAGTGCCAGCACGGAACGCTTCACGGCGTATATGGCAACAGATTTTCTTGAACGGCTGGCTTCCGTTGTCGCTATATGCTTGGAAAATGTCATCAACAACGAACGACTTAAGCACATTGGTTTGACCGATCCTCTGACTGGCGTCAACAATCGTCGCTATATTGAACAACGCATGCAAGAAGAAATTGTACGCGCACAACGTGAACGCTCCGCGATTTCCTGTTTATTCATCGACATCGATTATTTCAAACTTGTGAATGATCGCTTTGGTCACCATAGCGGCGACGACGTATTACGTGAAGTTGCCACCTGCATCAAAAAAGAATTGCGTTTGAATGATTCTCTGGGGCGCTTTGGAGGAGAGGAATTTGTCGCACTGCTAACACAAGCAACGTTACAAGATGCCGCCCGTATCGGCGAACGTATACGTTCCAGTGTGGCTCAATATGCTTTCAGCATCCCAGGCGTCAAACAAACATTAACCATCACCGTCTCCATCGGCGTCTCCGCACAAGTTCCTCCATCCCGAGACATCCCCGCCCAAACTATCCGCCAATCATTACTGCAACAGGCAGATCAAGCGCTATACCATGCCAAAGATGGTGGGCGTAATCGTGTTGTGCTGGCAGAAAATGGTACTGATTTAGTGTAGTTGTCTCTTGGGGATTGCCTAATATTTTTCGCGAAATATTGCATCCGATGTCGCAGAAGGTACTCAAGCAATGACTTACGATAGAGTGGATTGAGTGTGCTATGCGTAATTTGTTATAGTTCCTCCGAAAAATAGCCGACTTGTCCACATTAGCGTCAACCATCTCTAATGGTTTTTTCGCAAAGAATACTTGATAATAATTCATTACATGACTAGACACCCCAGTCTACTATTGCGGCTTCCCCTGCGCATTCAATGGATGCCAATAATTCTCCAGCTTCAGCTCTTTTAACGCAGCATTGAGATAGGTACGATCAAACCACTGATTGACATCAAACGGCGCACCACGCAATAATCCCAGACGCTCAGCATCCTCTACTGTCGCCTTATAGCGACTGACATAAAAAGGATCCATCAGAGGACTCACCTTATCGTCCAGTGGACGTCCTTTACCATAATCCTCTTCAGTATTCTCTCGTAACGCTCTGTCAGACGTCCACAAATCAAACACCTGCTGACGATTCGCTGGATCAGACATCCAATGCGCAGTCTTGACGATAATTTTTACCACGCGTGCAGTCGTTTCTGGATATTTTTCTGCAAATTCCTGGCGTACTAAAAAGCCTGACTGCGCGGTTAACCATGGTGAACCACGCGTGGAGTACACTATTTTCGCCAATCCTTTGTCTCGCAATCCCAGCATGTCAGAAGCACCAAATAAGGCATCAACATCGCCACTGGCTAATGCTGGTGCTGACGATGCCGGGTCTAGATAAATAGAACGAATATCTTTTTCTGTCATCCCATGCTCGGCCAGAATCCGAATCACCTGCAGATGAATATAATTTCCTTTGAAATAGGCTACCCGTTTCCCGCGTAAATCATTGACCGATTTAATATCGGAATTCACAGGCACCGCCAAATAAGCATTCGCTTGTTTAACAGATGGCAAGATCAGTCGCGTCTTCAAACCTGCAGAACGACCGATCACTGACATCAAATCGCCCTGCACGGCAAAATCTAATTGACCATTCGCCAAGGCTTGACCCACCATAGGAGCTCCACCTTTAAAAGTGGGAAACTCCAGTTTTACCTTATCATTGCGAAATTCTTCTGCCAACCACCCTTTATAATTCGCAACGCCAACAATAATGCCTCCTACTAGCGTGCTCTTGGCAAAACCAGAAGGAGCTCCAAAACGAATCACTGACGGCGGTGTTTCCGCATCTGCAGGAATGCTATGAAAAATAGATAAAAGTAAGATGGGGAAAACTGCGAGAGATAACAAACAACGCAAACGAACTGTATTGTACAGAGAAGAGAATAATGAAATCATGGGAAATACATAGTCAATAAATCACGCAGCAACGCGAAATGAGATAAAATTTTCTTACAATAAAATATCAGGTTGTTCTCTGACAATGGCCTGATATATCTGCTGGAAATTAAGCCATCCGATGTAAGGCTGAAACCTTTTCGAAATTTCTTCCGCATGCTGGTGGTCAATTCTCTGTGGAGTACCAACTGCTTCTGCCAGTAGCTGCGCCTGTGCTGCCTTCTCCATAGAAATGAACAGATAAGCAGCTTCATCCACAGTCTGTCCCACCGTCAAGATGCCATGGTTCTTGAGCAGCAATGCACGATTCTCGCCAATTGCATTTGCCAAGGTATACCCTTCACCATGCGTATAACTATCGTAAATGGAATGCCTCTGATAGAACACCGATGATTCTGCCGACAATGGATCCAGCAAGCGTCCAAGAGATGACCAAGCACGTCCATGTATAGAATGCGTATGAGCAACAGCAATCACATCTGGTCGAGTTTTCAGAATAGGAATATGTAGAACGGTATTACCACGATGAATATAGGGAGTATTGCCTTCTACGATTTCCCCATTGAAGTTGTATAAAACAAGATCACTGGCACGAATGGAACCAAAATCAAAAGCGTAGGGATTTGCCCAATAATGATCCGTTTTTTCTGGATCACGTACCGAGAAATGTCCCATAACCCCTTCTTGAAATCCCAATTTGGAAAAAATACGAAAAGCTGCTGCCAGCTTTTGTTTACGGTGTTGTCGCTCGTCCTCAATATTCGAAAATACCGGTTGTGGCGGCTTAGCGGGAACATCATTATTTATGTACGCTGAGAACGGTTGACTACTCATATCAATCCCTTGTTTTACTATGTTTTTGTATTACGCAGTCAATCTCACATCTTGACGATCTTGCGTTTTCAGGGAACTGTAACGGCTCGTTGGATAAGTCAAGCCTAAATTTCCTCGCAAAGTATCTGCTTCATATTCACGACGGAAAATACCACGCTCCTGGAGAATGGGAATCACACGATCAACAAAACTGGCTAAACCACCAGTACCAATGATAAAACCATCGATCACACCGGTCTCAAAAATAGCCTGAATCTTATCTGCCACTTCAACTGGCGTACCAACGTAATCACCTTTCGGGGTCGCTACCCGTAATGCCAATTGGCGTAATGTGAGATTTTCATCTTTGGCCATTTTTAAATACAGCTCAGCCGTCGATTTAAAACTATCTTTGCCAATATCCCCTAATTCTGGCAATGGTTCGTCCAGTGGGAATTGTGCAAAATTGAAGAAACTGAAGAAACGGCTCAATACCTTTAATGCTTCTTCAATGCTGACGGATTCGATCAATTGCTGATATTGGTATTCAGCTTCTTCTTTCGTATCCGCAATGATTGGCGTAATCGTTGGAAAGATCAGAATATCACTGGCTGCACGCCCATATGAAACGGCCTTGCCACGCAGCTCATTCGAATATGTCGTCGCACGTGCCAAATCACTGTGGCGTGAATAAACACCGTCCGCAGTACGTGCAGCGAGATCAATACCTTCTTCTGAACCACCAGCCTGAAAAATGATAGGACGTCCCTGTTCTGACCGCTCCAGGTTCAGCGGTCCCTGCACAGAAAAGAATTCCCCTTTATGGTTCAACGTGTGCATTTTATTAAAGTCAACGTATTGCCCTGTTTTCTTATTACGCACAAAAGCATCTTCGTCCCAAGAATCCCATAGTCCTTTAACTACCTCAAGATATTCATTGGCGATGCGATAACGTACAGCATGTGCATGCAATTTTTCATGGCTATGATTGCGCCCTAGCCCTTCCAGCGCAGATGTCACAGCATTCCAGCCTGCTCTTCCATGACTAATTTTATCAAGGGATGCCAACTGACGAGCCGTGGTAAACGGCTCACTGAAAGAGGTAGTAAACGTTCCTACCAAACCAATATTTTTGGTAACTACAGCAATCGCAGAAAGTATTGTTGCTGGATCAAAACGGCTCAAAAAATAAGGGATAGAATCTTTGGTGATATACGCCGAGTCAGCAATAAACGCAAAATCTAAAAGACCTCGCTCGGCAGTCTGCGCTACACGCTTATACGCCTCAAAATTAACAGCACCATCAGCTAGCGCATCCGGAGCCCGCCAACCACCAGCACCACTAGGGAATCCGGAACCAAAGGTACCAAATCTTATCTTTCTTTCTCGTTTTGCCACCATGCTTCTCCTGTATATGCAGCCTATGGTATATATGCGCGATGCAAAACAGGACTATAGTGCGTCATGACGGGCTTTGTGAACGAATAAAATCATCTACCGCTATGTTAATTTTTCATATAGCTATCATCACTTTATTCAGGAGGAATATAAAACGGCTCCCCTTAACGCAGGGTAAATCCTTGCTGTAATAACTCCTCACGCAAGCGATCGGGTCCATGCAAACTGGAGGCATCTCGCCAACGCTCCACGATCTGTTCACTCCATTTTTTGACAGGAAGGTTTTGTGATGCTGAAAATTTTTTCATTATCTGATCATAATTACCAATTTCCTGCTGTATCGGATGTTGCTGATACTGTTCGCGATGTAACACCGCAGACTGTGGCAAACGTGGCTTCACAGCAGAAGGACGTGCATCATCTGGATACCCTATACACAACCCGAAAATAGGAAACACCCCATCCTGCAACTCCAATTCTTCCCGCACTTTACTAGGTTGATTGCGCAAGCCACCGATATATACAGCTCCTAAACCTAGAGATTCTGCAGCCGCTACCAAGTTTTGTGCAGCGAGTGCCGCATCAATGGCGCCAGTTAAAAATGCCTCTAGATATTCACAACCTGCTGCTGTTTTTCCCTGTAACTTCGCAAATCTTTGTATTCGAGAAAGATCAACAAGCCATGCTAAAAATAATGGTGCCTCACGTACATGTGCCTGATTGCCAACCAATGTTGAGATTCTTTGTTTTCGCTCGGCTTGCTCAATGGCGACGACGCTCCACAATTGAACATTGGATGAGCTAGATGCTGATTGCGCAGCAGCGATTAACAATGCTAATGTATTGTCTGGCAAAGATCGGGGCAGATAATTTCTAACGGAGCGATGTGCTAATAAAGACTCTAGTACTGGCGTTACCGTATCTGACGATATGGTGGCTACAGGTCCATTAGTCTCACCATAACGTTCTTCCAGCAACAGTGACAACGGAGATAGTGACATGTTCACTCCTGTGTAATTGATTGAAAATTCTTTAGTATCTGTGAATGCCTGAGATGGTGTCGTCCCAAAGCATGGATATCTGTACATCCCAAGAAAGCCAAAATCCTATCTAACTCAGTAATCAATAAATGCAACGCACGCTGTGCACCATGTTGACCTGCTGTTGCAACACCGTACAAAGTTGCGCGTCCCAATAAAACTGCATCGGCTCCTAATGCTATCGCCTTGGCAATATCACTGCCACGTCGGAAACCACTATCAATCAGCACTGCGATCTGATGCCCTACCGCATCCGCCACTTCTGGCAATACCTCCAACGGCGTCAAAATACTATCTAGCTGACGGCCACCGTGATTGGACAAAACAATACCGTCGGCTCCAACTTCGACTGCATGCACTGCATCTTTCGCAGACATGATCCCCTTGACGATCAATGTACGCGGCCATAAGCGGCGCAACTCCCGTATGTCCTCCCAATGCATAGTTGGCTCCGTCAATGCATCACTTCTCTTTTGTGGCTGCATATGTGTGTAATGCGGCAATCCATGTGGCCACATGACGTTACTCCACCAGTGTGGGTGCAACAAGGTATTCCACCATTGACGCCCATTCAGCGTGTCACTTACCAGTGTATTTTCTTTGCTTCGGTTATAACGCCATTCTCGATTGCCAGATACAGGAGTATCGGTTGTCACCACCAGCGCTTCATAACCTGCCGCCAAGGATCTTTTCACCAATGTTTTCGCATATTCACGTCCACTGGATAAATAAATCTGCATCCATAATCGTGCTGTATGATTTTCAGAGGCGATTTCTTCCAATGGCACCATCGATGGTGTACTCAACGTAAAAGCTATCCCGGCACTGGCTGCTGCTCGTGCCAATGCCTGATCAGCCTGGTGCCATAGCACACCATTGCGTCCTGTCGGACCAATAACGATTGGCGCTGCTAAAGGTCGACCAAACAACTCTGTAGATAACGTCCGATGTCTTACATTGATCAAAGTATCTGGCTGCCATAGTAATTCTGAAAAAATAGCGCGATTGCGCTGTAGTGTTAATTCATCCTCAGCACCTCTCTCCAGAAATTCAAAAATAAAATCTGGTAACCGCTGACGTGCGATACGGCGTAGCTCCTCAATATTCTTGGCACGTTGTACCGCACGCTGGTATCTACCCATTAGAATTCACGTCGTACGGCTAACCGAATTGTACGTGGTGGGTTATACCTGGCTGAATACACATCCAACGTTGGCGTATTGTTAAAATTAACGGGGTACGTGCGATCAAACAAGTTGGTGACTTCTAACGATGTATTCCACTTTCCATCTTGTGTCGTATAGCTGGTACCAACATTCACATACGTCTGAGAAGGAGTCGTCGTCGCTGCTGCATTATCGACTGCAGTATAGATTTCACTCAGATAACGTGCCGCTGCATTGATGCGCACAGTACCAGCATCTTTCAGAGGAATCGTATAACCAACACGCGCCCCTAATGTCAATTTGGGAGAAAACGGTAACGTTTTTCCTTTGTAGTCAGTATTACTGGCACCAGTTGGATTAGAAAATTCATCAAACTCAGCATGCAATACTGCCGCAGAGAAATTCAATTCTAACCGACTACTAGGATAGATACTCGTTTCCAATTCCGCACCATAAGTAGTAGCTTTACCAGCATTCACTGTCACTGATGCATAGATAGGCACACCGTTGACAACAGGATTAGCCACAGCAGCCTGGTAACCATCAAATTTGTTATAGAACAATGCAATATTATTCTTCACTCTGCCACCGAAAGAGCTGTCTTTAATACCCACCTCATAGGATGTCACTTTTTCTGGTGCTACTGGTATCTGAGCAATCGCCAGCGATGCCGCTACTGGGTTATAACCACCGTCTTTGGTACCGCGAGTCACACTGGCATAGGAAAACAGATCAGGTGTCC
>JAATGO010000333.1 GCA_015654605.1 Betaproteobacteria bacterium | reverse complement strand
TCGAGCGCCCCATTTTTCACATCCGCATTACGCCGGTTGGAGAGGGTGTCCTGATACATTGCAGTGAGATTCCCCCCCGACCAGAATACGCGTTCGAAATCTTCGGTCTGTCGGCGAGCATTCCGTATGGCAAACATTTTACGGAAAATATGTGTCCAACTCATGACGGATACTGACAGAAGCAGTAGCAGGATAAGTTGCACGAGAATGGATGCGTTTGAGATCAGTGCAAAAAAGGAGAGATCTTGTGAGACATTCATGGGATAGGGGAAGATTGTGATTCAGGAGGTTGGGGCAATGATGAATGATACAGAATGTGTCAATATACTTACTATCAGTTTGTCATTGTGCTGCTTTGTGATGTCTTATACTGCTATTAATCGGTTATTGTACGCTTAATTATGCCAAATACTGCCATGAATAATGCAGGAATTGAGAGTAAATATACAATTCATTACAAGTCATCATGACTGTGGCAGGCGTTTTTATCGAAGTAATAATTTATGTCGAGACGTATTGTCGGGTGGCATGGAGAATTTTCTCTGGTATTGCTTGTGGGCGAAACGTCGCTGTATCAACGCTGACAACTGTGATGCTACCACGTGCCAGCAAGGTCGTATTGCCAGTATCGGGATCACTACGCCATGCTTCTTGCACAAATGAAATGGAGGCTCGCCCCAGTTTTTCGATAACGACAGTCAGGGTAAGAACATCGTCCAGTTTGGCTGGGGAGAGATAGTCGACTGATGTATTTTTGACGACAAAAATAACGCCCTCAGTTTGGGCTAGGGAGTGTTGGTGAAAGCCCATCGCGCGTAACCACTCGGTACGTGCTCGCTCGAAAAATTTGAGGTAGTTGGCATAAAACACAACACCGCCCGCATCCGTGTCTTCATAGTAGACGCGGATTTGCCATGAGAAGGGGGCAGTGGCAGGAGGCATTTTATTCGGTAGAGTAATGTTTAACGGCTTTGGACGCGTTTGACGTTGAAAGGCCCAAATCCTTGGCAGGTCGGCATCAATTCAATATAGTTGACGTTGACATGTGCAGGCAGCGTGGCGATCCAGTAGGCGGTGTCAGCAATGTCGTTGGCATTTAATGGGACTGTGCCTTCATACACCTTGGCAGCGGCAGCATCATCGCCCTTGAAGCGGACATTGGAAAACTCAGTGCCTCCGCATAAGCCTGGCGCTATGTTGGTAGCGCGTACACCAGTACCAACCAGATCAGCGCGTAGATTCAGCGTAAATTGATCTACAAAGGCTTTGGTTGCGCCATAAACATTGCCTCCAGGATAGGGATAGGTGCCAGCAACCGAACCAAGGTTGATGACAGTGCCTCGACCACGGGAAACCATGCCTGGCAGAATATGGTGCGTGATGGTGACCAGACCTTTGACATTAGTGTCGATCATAGTTTCCCAGTCTTGTAACGCGACTTGATGGGCAGGCTCCAGACCCAAAGCAAGGCCTGCATTGTTGATCAGAACGTCTATGTCTTTCCATTCCTGTTTGAGGCCAGCCAAGGCAGACTGGATTGACTCCTTGTTACAGACGTCAAGGACAACAGGTAGTACATTGTTGCCCAGTTCGGCAGCAAGTGTTTCCAAGCGGTCTTTGCGGCGGCCAGTGGCGATGACTTTGTGTCCATTTTGAGCAAATTTACGAACCATTGCGGCGCCAAAGCCTGCAGTTGCTCCTGTAATCAAGACGACCATGTATCTTCTCCCTAAATGTTGATTGGTGACTAAGAAGCGGCTGTAAAATCCACTTGTTGCCATATTGCATCCCGCTATTGTCAAATTCGCATATTCCGCAAATGTATTTTGCAATAAGTCTTCTATAGCAAGTGGCAAATTGTAGCGTAAAGTAGCTATGGATGGATGGCGTAGATTTGATACGGCAAATCTTGCCCAAATGCGACCCTTCACATACAATGCGCAAACCATTTCGTTTCACGTGACTGGCGAGAATGTCGGGACTTTGTCCGACAAAGATGGATATCCATCGGGAAGCGTGAGATTTCATTAGCCGTGCGCCTGGGCAGCCCTGAATGGAAAGTGCGATTGAGGCTGTCTGTATCCCCTATTTTGTCCCTCAGTCGATTAGTCGCGTGTCAGTAGACGTGTATACGTTTGCTACGGGCGGTTTCAGGCGCATTCGCATCTTCACTGGAGAAATCATGTTTGCAAAAAATCACACTATCGCTAATGTTGACCCGGATTTATGGTCAGCAATTCAAAAGGAAAATGGTCGTCAGCAAGAGCATATTGAGCTGATTGCTTCTGAGAATTACACGTCGCCAGCAGTTATGGAGGCGCAAGGTACGCAATTGACCAATAAATACGCAGAGGGCTATCCCGGGAAGCGTTACTATGGTGGCTGCGAGTTTGTTGATATCGTTGAACAATTAGCAATTGATCGTCTGAAACAGTTGTTTGGTGCTGAAGCAGCCAATGTGCAGCCTAATTCTGGTTCTCAAGCGAATCAGGGTGTGTTTTTTGCCATGCTCAAGCCTGGAGATACCATCATGGGGATGTCATTGGCTGAAGGAGGACATCTGACACATGGCATGGCTCTGAATATGTCTGGTAAATGGTTTAATGTCGTGTCGTATGGGCTTAATGATAAAGAAGAAATTGACTATGACCAGGTGGAGCGTCTAGCGCGTGAGAAAAAGCCCAAGCTAATCATCGCTGGAGCATCTGCCTATGCGTTGCGCATCGATTTTGAGCGGTTTGCCAAAATTGCGAAAGAAGTAGGTGCCTATTTCATGGTAGACATGGCGCACTATGCAGGCCTTATTGCTGCAGGTGAGTATCCCAATCCAGTGCCTTACGCTGATTTTGTCACGTCGACTACGCATAAATCATTACGTGGTCCTCGCGGCGGTTTTATTCTGTCCAAGGCTGAGCATGAAAAGGCGATTAATTCTGCCATTTTCCCAGGTATTCAAGGTGGGCCTTTAATGCATGTGATTGCAGGTAAGGCTGTGGCATTTAAAGAAGCGCTAGCGCCAGAATTCAAGATTTATCAGCAACAGGTTGTCAAGAACGCTGATGTGCTGGCACGTACGCTGATTGAACGTGGTCTACGTATTGTGTCGGGCCGTACTGAGTCGCACGTCATGCTGGTTGATCTTCGGGCGAAAAAGATAACAGGCAAGGAAGCGGAAGCTATTTTAGGTACGGCACATATGACATGTAACAAGAATGCTATACCAAATGATCCAGAAAAACCATTTGTGACATCAGGTATTCGTCTGGGTAGTCCGGCGATGACTACACGTGGTTTCAAAGAGGCTGAAGCAATAAAAGTCGGGCATTTGATTGCTGATGTATTGGACCATCCACAGGATGCCGCCGTCATTGAACGTGTCAAGGCAGAAGTTCGTCAATTGACGGATGCTTTTCCGGTGTATGCCATTTGACTCCGACCTAGCTCACGTCCAGATTAATTCAGTGGATCGTGTGGTCATGCAAGGGATATTGGATTGGTCAGGACGTTTGTATTGTTGATACATGGTGTGGTGACGCTGAGGTAAAGGGGACGTGTGTTTGTTGTTGGGGCTAGGTAACAACGTCAGCTCCGTTTGGCAATAGATTCTTGACAAGATGTTTGCGTGTTTGTCACTTTATTTACAATTATTATATAAGGCCATACTGGTCAGTTACCATGAAATGCCCATTTTGTAATCATGACGATACGCCCGTGCTCGATACGCGGGTTTCTGAAGAAGGCGACGCGATTCGCCGCCGGAGGCGGTGCGCTAATTGTGGTAAACGTTTTACCACTTATGAGCGAATTGAATTGGTGATGCCTATTATTGTCAAAAAAAATGGTAGCCGTACTGAGTTTGAATCTTCCAAATTACGAGCTAGTCTTATGCTAGCGTTGCGTAAGCGCCCTGTGTCTGCAGAGGCTGTTGAAGCAGCCATTCAGAGTATTCAGGAAAAACTGTTGACTAGTGGTGTGCGGGAGATTGCATCCGGGCAAATAGGGGAGTTGGTGATGCATGAATTAAAGCGTCTGGATAAAATTGCTTATATTCGTTTTGCGTCAGTATATAAAAGTTTTGAGGATGTTGCTGAGTTCCAGGATGCGATCGCTGAGGTTGGGCGTGAGCGCAAAAAAGCCAAGAAGCGTGTTGACTGATTGCGAAGCAATCATAGCCGAAGCAGTGCTCAATGCTGTTATGGCGATATGCTCCAATAATATCGCGACATAAAAAAGCGACTGTATGCAATAGCAACAGTCGCTTTTAACGTTAGCGCAAGCGTCATGTTAATTCTTACGCCAAGTCAGAATTGGCTCCCGCCAGTGCCGCTATACCGGCATCCCGAACCTGATGGTTCAAGGTGGCTGCAGTTAGTTTAATTTCGGGTTCATCGGACTAGCGACGCTCACGCCCACCAAACAATTTCCCACAGCCTATGCTCATAAATGGTTCAAGGAATATATGGTATTCGCGAACACGGCAGGAGATTGAAGTCTACTCTATTCACAGACCTTGTCAAAGGTTTTGGTAAAAAGTACACAGTGTTTTTAGCATGTGTAATATCAGGCAGCAAACGGTGCTTAAAAAAGATTTTCCTGCGGAGTGAGCGCTTGATCAAGAACGGTATGCATGGCAGCAATGTTTTGTTTCCACTCTGCGACAGTAAGGCCTGCAAATGGGCCATCGGCTGGTTTGGTAGAGAGTAATTCGGCAGTAACACCGAGAGCCGCCATCACTGCAATGCGGTCATTACCTTTAATCTTACCAGCGTCGCGAATAGTGCACATTTTTTCGTCAAGATAGGCAACTGCTTGATGCAGAGCTTCTTGTTCCCCTTCCTTACATGCTAGCGTATAACTATGTCCCATAATTGTGACGTTCAGTTGAATCATGCTTGCACCTCTTCATCCGAAATTGGAGTCGCTGCGGGGAGATTTTCCAGTAGTGTAGATACGCGTGCATATGCAGTATCTATGCGAGAAGATAACTCCATATTGTCGTTGGATAGCGTTGTAAGCTGTAAACGCAGATCAGCATTTTCTTGTCGCAGCGCATATGTCAATGCGGCAAGTTGAGCCACTTTCTCTGAGAGTTGTTGAAATTCGGAACTCATAGTGTCATCAAGAAATAAGGATAGTCTGTGCTCATTATACAGAGGGGATGGGATGTTAATGGTTTAATAATAAACAACAATAGGAAACCATTGAAAATTGCTTCTGAAACTGACTCTATTATATTAGCTTGTGACTTTTGGGGGAAATTTTAGCTTTTGGCGGCTACATGACGATGGGGGAATGAGGCCGAAAGCCGCGAAGAGACTAAGATATAAAGAAATGGATGTTTCTACATTGGTTTTTTTGATCCATGTCAAGATGACCTTGCCGATCTTCACGTACCCTGCATGTACTAAGAAAATTTCCATCGGAATATAGAGGTTGGAGCGAATGTATGTTTGAGTCATTAACGCAGGAGCTGAATTCGGCTCAGTTGGCGATAAGTAAAGGTCTGTTGCGCAAAATAAGTCAGTTCGGGCCACGTTATACATCTTATCCCACTGCGGATCGGTTTACGGAAGACTTCCAGTCAGAAGGATACCTGCAGGCGGTTACACATCGGCGTGAGATGGGAGCCAGACGTGCTTTGTCGATATATCTGCATATTCCATTTTGCGATACGGTTTGTTATTACTGCGCCTGTAATAACGTTGTAACCCGTGATCGTTCCAAGGCTAGTTCTTATTTAACGTATCTCAAGCGTGAAATCAGCATGCAAGCGAATTTGTTTCACGACATGAAGCAGGTTGAGCAGATACATTTCGGCGGAGGTTCCCCCACCTATTTAACAGACCTGCAGTTGGGAGATATCATGGATCATCTGCGTCAATCTTTTATATTGGCAGAGGATAATATTGGAGAATATGCCATTGAAGTTGATCCTAGAACAGTTTCGATTGAGCGTATTCATTCGATGCGTCGTCAGGGGTTCAATCGGTTAAGTTTGGGAGTGCAAGATTTTAATGCCGCAGTACAGTTGGCAGTTAACCGCATTCAACCGGAAGAGAAGACACTGAGCATTATTCAGGCGGCACGAGATGCAGATTTCCGTTCTGTCAGCATTGATCTTATCTATGGACTGCCCAAGCAAACCGTGATGACAATTGACGAAACGTTATCCAAGGTCATTGCTGCCAGGCCAGATCGAATTGCTATCTATAACTACGCACATTTACCTCATATATTCAAGCCGCAACGGCGTATTCATGAGAGCGAATTGCCCAGTGCAGAGAGCAAGTTGGACATGTTGTTTCTTTGCATCAGGAGGCTGCATGCTGCAGGTTATGTTTATATTGGCATGGATCATTTTGCTAGACCTGAAGATGACTTAGCGATTGCACAGAGGCAAGGACGTTTGCATCGCAATTTCCAAGGATATTCGACGCATGCAGAGACAGATTTGATCGCTTGTGGAGTTTCTGCGATCAGCGCTGTCGGTGGTAGTTATAGTCAAAATGAAAAGACGCTAGCCAGCTACTATAATAAACTGGATAAAGGCGAATTTCCTGTCGCACGTGGTATTAGTCTTGATATGGATGATTTATTGCGACGTACCGTTATTCAACATTTGATGTGTAATTTTGAGTTGCCGATGCGTTCGTTGGAGATAGCATATCCTATTTTGTTCAAAGAATACTTTCACGCTGAATTAGCGAGACTAGAAGATTTTGCTGCTAATGGATTGCTAAAAATGGATAATGACTGGATTGTAGTGCAGCCAGCTGGTCGGTTATTGATTCGTAATATTTGCATGGTATTCGATAAATATCTGAATACACCGAATGGTACCGCGCACTATTCGAAAACAGTATGAGGGCAACTTCATGCACCAGAAGAG
>JAATGO010000049.1 GCA_015654605.1 Betaproteobacteria bacterium | reverse complement strand
ACATAAACACTATGAAAACCTCTGAAACAACTTTTCTCCTGCAGCTATTTTCTCGACCACAATAAAAAAGGGTGAGGAAACTCCTCACCCTGGCTTTTTTTGACTTTCTATTTATATAGTTGATTGACCATGGATACCCAAGTCAAGCAGTTTACGCTGGTGCAGTTGCATTCGGTGACACATCCCCTGGAGGAGGAGTGTCAGAAGAAGGCTTCTTGACAGGAATACCTGCCTTCGGTGGACGAGGATCTTTACCAGCCATGATGTCGTCAATCTGATCCGCATCAATCGTTTCCCAGTCGAGCAAAGTCTGCGCCATCAACTCTACCTTGTCACGATTTTCTTCCAGCAACTTACGCGACAAGGCATATTGTGTATCCAGAATACTGCGAATCTCTGTGTCCACTTTTTGCTGCGTTGCCTCGGAAACCGTCTTGGAAGACATCCTCCCGAAATAAGCATCTTGCTCAGTATCTTCGTACACCATGGTACCCAACGACTCAGACATGCCATAGCGGGTTACCATTGCACGTGCCAGTTTGGTTGCACGCTCAAAGTCATTGGAAGCGCCCGTTGACATCTGATGCATGAAAATCTCTTCTGCAATACGTCCACCAAACAAGATGGCAATTTCTTCCAGCATCTTGTCTTTATACATATTGACACGGTCATGTTCCGGCAACTGCCAGGTCAAGCCCAATGCATAACCACGTGGCATGATCGTTACCTTGTGTACAGGATCAGCTTTAGGTAACAATTTTGCTACCACTGCATGGCCAGACTCATGGAATGCGGTATTGCGACGCTCTTCTTCACGCATCACAGCAGACTTGCGTTCAGGCCCCATAACGATCTTGTCTTTGGCATCTTCAAAATCCTGCATCTCGACCAGGCGCTTATTGCGGCGTGCCGCAAACAAAGCTGCTTCATTGACCAAATTAGCCAAATCAGCACCTGAGAAACCTGGTGTGCCACGTGCCAGAATATCTGCCTTGACGTCAGGAGCAATGGGCACCTTACGCATATGCACGTACAAAATCTGTTCACGACCCCGAATATCTGGCAAACCTACCATCACTTGCCGATCAAAACGACCTGGACGTAACAACGCCTTGTCGAGCACATCAGCACGGTTAGTTGCTGCAATCACAATCACACCGGAATTGGCTTCAAAACCATCCATTTCCACCAGCGTCTGGTTCAATGTCTGTTCGCGTTCATCGTTACCACCACCCATACCTGCACCACGATGACGTCCAACTGCGTCAATTTCATCGATGAAAATGATGCATGGGGCATGCTTCTTGGCGTTTTCAAACATGTCGCGGACACGGGATGCACCCACACCAACAAACATTTCAACGAAATCAGAACCTGAAATAGTAAAGAACGGCACCTTCGCTTCGCCTGCAATCGCACGCGCCAACAAGGTTTTACCAGTACCAGGAGGCCCCACCATCAATACGCCGTGCGGAATACGTCCGCCCAACTTCTGGAATTTTGCGGGGTCCCGTAAAAATTCGACTAGCTCCTGCACCTCTTCCTTGGCCTCGTCGCAACCTGCCACATCCGCAAATGTCACTGAGTTGCTGTTTTCATCGAGCATACGCGCCTTGGATTTGCCGAATGAGAATGCCCCTCCCTTGCCGCCACCCTGCATCTGCCGCATGAAGAACACCCAAACGCCAATCAACAGCAGCATGGGGAACCAGGAAATGAAGCTCTGAGAAAGAAACGACGGCTCTTCTGGCTGTTTGATATCAAACTTCACACCAGTATTGAGAAGATCACCAATCAGACCACGATCAATGTAGACACCCGCAGTCTTGACCTTTTTGCCATCCTGCGTTGTCGCAATGATATTACGATCCTCTATCGTTGCATCCTTGACATGACCGGCTCTTACTTCTGCAATAAAGTCCGAGTAAGCTATTGGAGACGCACCAGAAGCCAGCCCACGATTATCGAACTGTTTAAATACCATAAACAGTACTAGGGCAATCACCACCCATATGGCGGCCTTTGAAAACATATTATTCACTAGAATTCCTCCGACGCGAGCGCGCCACTTTAGCCACTTTAAGTACGCACTAAGTACGTATGATACTGATTTTACCTGGATTCTACTGCGTACACTACATTAGAAAAGCATCAACATTGGCCTATCGCAAACTTACCGTCTTTAATTTGCCTCAATGTCTGCTATTTATTTTCCAAAATGCAATTTTTCAGCCATATCCACGCAACCAAGGTCAATTTGCCACATCCCTTACTGCATTCCATTGGCATATGTGGTTGCCCACCATAAATTCAAGAAGAAACGGGCAAAAGAGTCTTAAATAATAAAAAAACAACCTCAGTCAGCCTCTATCAGCGTTTTATCCTGCAATGGATGCTTAAGTATTTTGCCTAATAAAAATATTTCAGAGGATTTATCCCGGCTTGCTTTGGGTTTTTTCGACATTACCACTTGGAATTCTGCACGAAATTTGTGTAGTAGCTCATTGTACCCCGTTCCATTAAAGCACTTGGCCAACAAAGAACCACCAGGCTTCATGTGCGCTTGAGCAAATTCAATGGCCAAGTCGATAATATGCTCGATCCGCGCAGCATCAGCAATGGCCACGCCCGATAGATTCGGTGCCATGTCTGATAGCACCAGATCAACTTTACGCCCGGCAAGCAAGGTCTCTAACTGATGTAGGGATTCTTCTTCGCGGAAATCGCCCTGGATAAAGTGCACATCTGCAATCGGCTCCATGGGCAACATGTCCAGTCCGATAATTGTGCCATGAATGCCGCCGCCAGCTAACCCTGATAGCTTATGACGTGCATATTGCGCCCAACTGCCCGGAGTGCACCCCAGATCAACAATGACTTGGCCTGGCTTAATCAACTTTTCTTCTTCGTCAATTTCTTTCAGTTTATAGGCTGCGCGCGCGCGATATCCCTCTTTCTGTGCTAATTTCACATAAGGGTCGTTAATATGGTCATGTAACCAATTTTTGTTCAATTTCTTCTTTGCCATTCGCGTAGAATACTGGTTTTACCTACTCAGGAACAGGGCTAAGTGTCATTCTTACCTGATTCCGGACACAATTCATGCTTAAACTTACTTCCGCAGAACGCAGTGCGTTACGTGCTGAGGCGCACGCACTAAACCCCGTCGTCATTATTGGCGAAGGTGGGCTCACCCCCTCTGTCACCAAAGAAATCGACAACAGTCTCAATGCCCACGGCCTGATCAAGGTACGGGTATT
>JAATGO010000169.1 GCA_015654605.1 Betaproteobacteria bacterium | reverse complement strand
TAATGTTTGAGCAATCTGATCGGCACCGCCTGATTCAGCCATCAATTTGCCGAGCATGGTTCCTAAGCCGAGGACAATCCCCACAAAACCAAGTACGCCACCAAAACCATCCTGAAAAGATTTCATGATAGTCGGTAATGGCATATGACAAATCAATCCAAGAAATCCAGAACTGACGATCAAAGCGATAAATGGATGAACGCGAAAACGCGTGATCAAGATAATCAATGCACAAATTGCAATAACGGCATTGAAAAGCAAAGTTGCTGTAGTTGTCATACCGAACATCGAAGTCTCCAGTTGATGTGATAACGTGCAAGCACACAAATAGTACGCTGTCCGTCATCAAAGTCATACATCCCCCCTGCACTGGGATGTCTTCATTCGATTGACAAGGAGCCGGTCGCTATTGTGTCCATTACATCGCTATCTACGTAGCGTTTTGTCATGTTTTAATATGTCCTGTCCTTACTATGCTAGCGAGCATAATCGCTTACAGAATAAAGCGTATAACCAATGGTAGCGTTACCATAGTTGGAGATAATAGTCCTATCAAAAATAAACTGTCAATGCCTTTATCAGTATATAAAATCGAGAAATACACATCAGCTACTATAGATTGCTTTAGGTGTTACGAATAACATATTGTAATAAAACGCTTATTTGACTTATTTATGTGCTTCAGATGTGATGAGAAATCTCCTATCCAGACAGTGGCATTTCATAAATAATGATGACGAACATAAAGTTGGGAAATTTCTCGATAAAAATGAAATGATAGAAAACTATAGAGCAACAGGCTCATCATCATCCTCTTTGGATGCTAAAATCTGCAATAATCCTCCATTGCTAACAATTGATCGAACCAACTTATTTGTTGGCGTACATGACAAATAATTAATAGTTAATAGGATTAATAAACAGTGAATAACCCCTTGCTCTCACAATGAATAACTCTGCAGGTAAAAAACATATTGTAAAAAATGCGCGCACCAGTCGTGCTACTGGCCGCTTCACCATTATCGACGTTGCACGAAAAGCGGGTGTTAGCCCGATGACCGTATCACGATCCCTAAAGACACCAGCCGCAGTGCAATCAGAGACGCGAGCTCGCATTACCACCGCCATACGCCAGCTTGGCTATGTTCCCAATCAGGCGGCCAGCATATTAGCCTCGTCCCAATCACGCGTCATTGGGGTACTAGTACCATCACTCACCAATACTGTCTTTGTTGATACTCTCAGTGGTATTCGACGTTACTTGGAACAAGCTGGTTACCAATTTCTGATTGGAGAAACTGGTTACGATAAAAAACAAGAAAAACAATTGATCTCAACCTACATGGCACATGCACCGGATGGATTTTTACTATCAAGTGTGTATCAACATCATGTATTGCAGGAGATGGCAACGGGTATTCCTGCCGTACGCATGTTTGATCTTGGTGTTCGTAATAACGATATGGTCGTCGGATTTTCTCAAATAAAAGCAGGATATGCTGTCGCACAACATCTGATAGAGCGTGGTTATCGACACCCTGGGTTTCTGGCAGCACAACTGGATCCTCGTGTCATGGAAAGGCGTAAAGGCTTTCGTAAGGGGCTGGCAGAAGCAGGAATTACCCCTAATATTGAAGCCGTGCTACCAGAACCAACCACCATCGCCATGGGCGCCAAGCTGCTCCAAACGATGCTAGAACTAGAACCAGATTGTGATGCGATATTCTGTTGCAACGACGACCTGGCGCTAGGCGCTCTGTTTGAATGCCAACGACTTGGCATTCGCATCCCTGAGCAACTCGCCATCGTCGGATTCAACGACCTGCCATGGGCCTCCTGCGCATCTCCCTCTCTCACCACAGTTGTCACACCACGTTATGAAATTGGATATCGTGCCGCAGAATTGCTGATTCAGCGCCTAAAGAATGAACCAATAAAAACTTCCCGCATAGATCTCGATTTTCAGTTAGCACAACGTGAAAGCACCTGATCAACTTTGCTTTTCGTGTATGACTACCGCGGTGACAGACACATTGTTACCCCTCCTTTTGTGCCAACATCAAGGCACCCTTCCCCCATCAAAAAAACCTGACCTAAATACGTGAGTGCTATGATAATGCTATTTGTTCTATGGACAAATAGCATATGAAAGATCCAATCCTTGTGGATACAATAGTATGCCTACCCTGAATGCATCAGACACAGATGTGATATTACCGTTATATATCATCACAATAAGGAAAAAATATGAGACAACTCCCCGCACTATATAAATTAATAGCATCCTTAGTACTACCATTCTGTATCGCCCTAACAATATCTCCTGTAACAGCCCAAACGCTCCCCCCTCCAGCACAAGCTACTACCAAATATGATATTAGTTATCATATTGTCAGCCCGGTGCATGCAGCTAATGGCATGGTCTCTACCGAGCAAGAACTGGCAACAAAAGTTGGTGTCGATATATTAAAACGCGGTGGTAATGCCATCGATGCTGGTGTTGCCGTCGGTTTTGCACTGGCTGTCGTGCTACCTAATGCAGGGAACATCGGTGGTGGTGGCTTCATGATGATTCATGATGCCAAAACCGGCAAGAACGTCGCACTGGATTTTCGCGAAATGGCACCAGCAAAAGCAAGTGCCAATATGTATCTGGATGCACAAAATAATGTCATCCCAGGAAAGTCGACATATTCCCATCTCGCCAGCGGTGTCCCTGGTACAGTTGCTGGCCTGACCTACGCCCTAAAAAAATACGGGACCATGACCCTGCACGATGTCATGGAACCTGCTATTCAACTTGCTCAAGATGGTTATGTCATCAACCCTACTTTGGGAGAACTTCTGAATGTTGAGCGTCAACATCTAGGGCAGTGGGACTCCAGTAAAGCTATTTTCTTTAAAGATGGTCGTCCTTTACAAACGGGAGAAAAACTCATACAAAAAGATTTGGCAAAATCATTATCCCTTATCGCCAAACAAGGCCCATCTGCATTCTATGAAGGTGACATTGCCCAGAAAATTGTTTCTGAAATGAAGAAACACGGCGGACTAATTAGCGCAGAAGACTTAAAAGATTACCGCGTTATCGAGCGCGAGACTGTGCAAGGTAATTATCGTGGCTACCAGATAGTATCTATGCCACCTCCAAGCTCTGGTGGTATTCATATTATCCAAATGCTGCATCTGCTAGAACGCTATCCGCTGAAACAATACGGCGCCAATAGCGCTCAAACGATCCACCTGATGGCGGAAGCAATGAAACTGGCCTATGCAGACCGATCAGAATATCTGGGAGACCCTGACTTTAGCAAAGTTCCGGTCAAGGGGCTCACTTCCCGCGAGTATGCTGATACCCTAGCACAAAAAATCAATCCCGATCATGCTACACCTTCCAGTGCTATCAAACCCGGCAAGCCATTTCCCTATGAAAGTGATCAAACCACTCAATTTTCTATCGCTGATAAAGCGGGCAATATGGTTTCCACCACTTATACCCTCAATCTGAATTTTGGTAATGGCATCGTTGCCGATGGAACGGGTATT
>JAATGO010000220.1 GCA_015654605.1 Betaproteobacteria bacterium | reverse complement strand
GAATTCAATAAATCGACGGCTTCACAAGCTAAAAATACCGGCATTGATCCTGGAGCCGTCCTGGATGGCTCTCGTCGTGCCATGCGAGCTGCATACCAACGCGAAATGGATGCCCTTGAATCGCACCTTGCTTTTTTAGCATCGGTCGGATCTGTTTCTCCTTACGTGGGCTTATTTGGCACGGTGTGGGGTATCATGAATGCTTTCCGAGGCTTGGCAAACGTACAACAAGCGACATTAGCCGCCGTAGCTCCAGGCATTGCCGAAGCACTCATCGCAACGGCCATCGGTTTATTTGCGGCTATCCCCGCAGTAGTTGCCTATAATCGCTATTCACACGACGTCGATAGGCTGGCAATACGCTTCGAAAGTTTCATCGAAGAATTTACCAATATCTTGCAACGGCAGGCGCGCTGATGTCAGACTCATTGCGCGGCGGACGTCCCCGCAAATTTAAATCAGAAATCAACGTTGTTCCTTATATCGACGTGATGTTGGTATTGTTGATTATTTTCATGGTGGTTTCTCCAGTAACCAATCCTAATGTTATCAATTTGCCTACGGCAGGCAAATCTACGTTGGCTCCTGCAGAATATATCGAAATCGGACTCCAACCAGATGCACGTGCCACCATACGCATCAATACCCCGAACAATAGCTCTGGCAAGACCGATACGGCATCAAGCCGCGGTGATCTGACGCTAAAATTGCAAGCTTTACATGCAAGCAAACCGGATCTGCCCGTCATGATTTCCGCGGACAAAGAAATCAAATACGACGAAGTGATTCAAGTCATTTCCGCCGCAAAAAAATTAGGCATCAGCCGGGTGGGACTGGCCACGAAGTGACGAGTGAGAATATGACCGACTCCGTCCCCTATCATATCCCGAAACAACCAGGCAAATGGCGTGCCATTACATTGGCACTTGCCGTACATATTATTTTGCTGATGTTTTTATGGATAGGTATTCGCTGGCAAAACACAACTCCTTTGGCGGTAGAAGCAGAAATATGGGATCCGCAAATTCGTGAAGCGGCACCACCACCTACGCCACCAGTAGCGCAACCGCCAGTACCATCTCCTACGCCCATACCTGAGCCCACACCACAACCTGCCCCTAAACCAGTAGCAGTGGAAGAACCTCCTGTAGAAAAACCTGATATTGCCTTAGAAAAAGAACAGAAAAAAAAGGAACAAGAACAGCAAGAGCGTGAGCAAGCCCGTATAAAAGAAGAACAGCAGAAAAAAGAAAAGCAGGCCGCGGAGCAAAAACTTGCTCAACAAAAAGAAGAGGCGCAAGCCAAAGCAAAACTTGCCGCAGATAAATTAGTTGCGGCAAAACGACAACAGCAACAAACCGCCGATGCCAAAGCAGCTGAACAACGTCGTCAGGATGACTTGAAGCGTATGATGAGTCAGGCTGGAGATGGCAGCACTGGTACAGCAGCCAAATCGCAGGGTCCCCGTGGAAGCGCTGATTATATTGGCAAATTAAGTGCCAAAATCAAATCAAACACGGTATTCATCGTGCCAGAGGGATTGGCAGGAAATCCAGCAGTAGAATATGCTGTCGACTTATTACCAGATGGTTCTGTGCGAGGGCTACGCAAAATCAAGTCATCCGGCATTCCCGGTTTTGATGAAGCAGTTGCCCGCGCAGTAGAGAAATCGCAACCTTTCCCCCCTGATAAGGATGGGAAAGTGCCCGCTAGCTTTACCTTTACTCATAGACCGAAAGACCAGTAAACAATGATCAAAACCCTGCGCAATCTGGCAATCATTGCCACGAGTTCTGTTGGATTAACCGTTGCTCCAGCATCGCATGCACAGCTGCACTTCGAAATCTCTGGCGTCGGAGCAAGTCAAATACCTATTACTATTACCACCTTCGCCAATGAAGGTGTAGCGCCACAGCCAATCACCCCAATTATCAAGGCAGATTTGGTGCGCAGCGGTGTATTTCGACTAATTGACACTTCTGACGTACTGGCTGAAACATCCAATATCAACTACAAAGACTGGAAAGCACGAGGAGCGGAGGCCTTGGTCGTCGGTAGCGTACAACCTTTAGTCGATGGACGTTTCGACGTGCGCTATCGCCTGCTTGACGACATCAAAGCCATTCAACTGTCTGCTTTTTCCATTGGAGCACCACCACAGTCACTACTACTGACAGCACACAAAATTGCAGATGACATCTATGAAAAATTAACTGGCATACCAGGTATTTTCTCAACACGTATTGCTTATGTCACCAAAACTGGCTCGGAATATCGCCTTGAGGTTGCAGATGCTGATGGTGAAAACAGACAAGTTGCCCTACGCTCCAAAGAACCCATTATTTCTCCGGCCTGGTCTCCTGATGGCGGCAAACTTGCCTATGTATCCTTTGAAGCCCGAAAACCCATCATCTACATACAAAATCTGGTAACGAGACAACGTAGTATCGTTGCCAATTTCAAGGGCAGCAATTCTGCCCCTGCATGGTCTCCCGATGGCTCTCGTTTGGCTGTCGCTCTCACGCGTGATGGCCTTACCCAAGTCTATATCATCAATGCGGATGGCAGCGGTCTGCGACGCCTGACGCAGACCAATGGCATTGATACCGAGCCCAAATTCTCGCCTGACGGCAGTACAATCTATTTCACCAGTGACCGCAGTGGTGGCCCGCAAATTTATAAAATCAATATCAACGGCGGCGATGCGCAGCGTGTCACCTTCAATGGCAACTACAATATTAGCCCACGTATTTCACCGGACGGTAAAATGCTGAGCTATATTTCTCGTCGTGATGGAAAATTCCAACTATATGTATTGGATTTGACTAATGGACAAGAATTACGCCTTTCTGACTCCTCCCGAGATGAGTCCCCAAGTTTTGCACCAAATAGTAAATATATTATGTACGCAACTACAGAAACTGGTCATCGTGGCACCTTGGCCATCGTTTCTGTTGATGGGCGCATAAAACAGCGTTTAACGATCCAGGCTGGTGACGTTAAGGAACCAACTTGGGGGCCTTTCATGAAGTAACGAAGTAACCGTATTCTCATAAACAAACACAACAAGGAGTATCAAATGCGTGCACTCAATTCTTTTGCCATGCTTTTTTCAGCAGCAATGCTATTGGCAGCCTGTTCTTCGCCAGTGAAACTGGACGATAAAGCCCCCGTCGAAACACGCTCTGACAGCGGTGCCACCGACCCTCGTGCCGTCAATACAGTCAACGTTGACCCTCTCAATGACCCACAAAATATTCTTTCCAAGCGCAGTGTCTATTTTGATCTGGACAGCTACACGGTCAAAGACGAGTTCCGTCCAGTTGTTGAAGCACATGCCAAATATCTGAACGCTCACAAGGATCGTAAAGTCATCCTGCAAGGTAACACCGATGAACGTGGCGGAGCTGAATACAATCTGGCATTAGGTCAAAAACGTGCTGAAGCTGTACGCAAAGCATTGTCTTTGCTGAGCGTTTCGCCAGATCAGGTGGAAGCAGTATCCTTTGGCAAGGAAAAACCTAAAGCACTTGGTAGCGACGAAGCGTCATGGGCTGAAAATCGTCGTGTTGACATCGTTTATCAATAAATAATATGCGAACAATGCTGAAATCTGCGCTGACATCTCTTGCTACAACAGCCTTACTGGTTATTGTGCTACCGATGTCAGCACACGCTGGAATGTTTGATGATGATGAAGCGCGCAAAGCCATTCTAGACTTGCGCGCTCAAGTCGATGCACTCCAACATGATCTATCTAACAAGGCTGATAAAAACAGTGCCCTAAGCTTATCCGATCAAGGTGATCAATTGCAGCAAGAAATAGCCAAGCTACGCGGACAAGTTGAAGTACTGACCAATGAACTCGCCAACGTGCAACAACGCCAGAAAGATTTTTACGTTGATCTGGATACGCGTTTGCGCGCATTGGAACCACAAAAAGTTACGGTAGATGGAGCAGAGGTCAGCGTCGCTCCAGAAGAGCAAAAAGCGTATGATGCCGCATTAGCACAATTCAAGTCTGGCGATTACAAAGGAGCAAGCACTTCTCTGAGCGAGTTTCTCAAACGTTTCCCCAAATCAGGATATGCTGGATCAGCACAATACTGGCTAGGTAATGCATGGTATGCACAGCGCAATTATAAAGCTGCCATCACCGCTCAACAGCTTGTCATCAAAAATTATCCCGACAATCAGAAGGTTCCCGATGCCTTACTAAATCTCGCCAGTTCGCAAGCCGAACTGAAAGACAAGGCTGCTGCCCGGAAATCCCTGGAATTGTTAATCAACAAATACCCAGACAGCCAAGCAGCACAAACAGGCAAGACTAGGCTCCCTAGCCTGAAATAATTTGCATAGCTGTTTGACACGCCCAATTGATAGTGCATATAATAGCGGTCTTTAGGGTCGTTAGCTCAGCTGGTAGAGCAGCGGACTTTTAATCCGTTGGTCGCAGGTTCGAATCCCGCACGGCCTACCACCGAATATCTACAGAAAGCCTCATCATTCGATGAGGCTTTTTTGTTTTGGGCAGCACCTCCAGCGTGCCGAGACTGCAGTCGTATAATTTCCCAAGGAATACACCTAT
>JAATGO010000272.1 GCA_015654605.1 Betaproteobacteria bacterium | reverse complement strand
TGTGTACACACCTGATTTAAAAAATGGCGATCATGGGAAATAATTATCATCGTGGAATTACGTTCATTGAGCACATCTTCTAGCCAGCGAATCGTATCAATATCCAGGTTATTAGTGGGCTCATCCAAAAGAAGGATGTCTGGATTGGAGAACAATGCCTGTGCCAGTAAGACACGCAATTTCCAGCCTGGTGCAATATTGCTCATTGGCCCCTGGTGCTGCTCAATCGGGACACCAACGCCGAGTAACAACTCACCTGCACGCGCTTCTGCTGTATAACCATCATATTCAGCAAACTTTGCTTCCAGGTCTGCAGCCTTCATGTAATCATCATCTGTTGCTTCTGGATTGGCATAAATGGCATCACGTTCAGACATGGCAGACCACATTTCGGTATGCCCCATCAACACCACATCCAGTACGCGCATCTCTTCATAGGCGAATTGGTCTTGGCGCAATTTACCCAGGCGCTCATTGGCGTCGAGGCTGACATTGCCAGAACTAGGCTCAAGATCTCCACCAAGAATTTTCATGAAAGTCGACTTGCCACAACCATTCGCCCCGATAAGGCCATAGCGGTTGCCATCGCCAAACTTGACGGAAATGTTTTCAAATAACGGCTTAGAGCCGAACTGCATGGTGATATTAGCGGTGGATAACACTCAAAAACCCTTGCTTAATTATGTACTTAACAATTTCTCAATCGCGTGATTTTACCACCGTGTGCGGTAGGAGGCGCCCTCTTCGATCTGCGATGATATTACGAATATGATATTTAACACGAACTGATGTGGGCTTGAAACAATGCACTTCTACCAGCATCAAGCAGCTTTATTAACGTCATCCTTACCCATTTCCATTGCTCCGAGGCGCAACTTTTTAGAACAATACCGAGATAGGTGGCGATTACTGAGCATGTGTTCTTAATGCATTTCCAGTTGCTTGCCATCAAGCATTAACTTTATATCCTCGTGCAACAGCCTCAATTGACGGCTGGAGGCAGGTATCTGCTGACGTGCTCAAGAAATTTATCTACCGATGCCGTAACTGCTTGTGGAGACCAGCCAGCCATATGTGGGGTCAATACCACATTGTTCAGATCTAATAAACTGGATGGGGGCTGTGGCTCGCCTTCATAGACGTCTAACCCTGCACCGGCAATGTCACCATGGTGTAAAGCGGCACTCAATGCTTCAGTGTCAACAACACTACCACGCGCCACATTGACGAGATAACCGTGTTTCCCCAATGCTTTCAACTCCTTTTCTCCTATAAGATGGTAAGTTGCAGCACCACCCGGCGTCGCTACGATCAGCATATCGCACCAACTGGCCAATTGTTCCACCGTAGAGAAATACGCATAATCGATCGCAGCGTCTTGTGTTCGGTTGCAATAGCCGATTTCCATGTCAAAAGCTGCTGCACGCCGGGCAATTTTCTTGCCTATCGTTCCCAATCCGGCAATCCCGAGACGGCGCCTGGCCACTTGGGGATGTATTGGTAAATCATCGCGCCAAATACCATCACGACATGCTCTATCCATTCCTGGAATATCCCGAACTACCGCCAACAGCAAGCCGAAAGCATGATCCGCAACACAATCGTCATTAGTACCAGCCCCTGTAGCTACAGCAATAGAACGTGTGCGGGCATATTCCTGATCAATATTTTCGTGGCCTGCGCCAAAGGCACATACCAGCTTCAATGCCGGCATCGCATCCATTTCTGCAGCAGTTAATCCTATCGTACCATTGGTTAATACCACCTGTATCTTGCTGGCTGCCGGGCTGGCAATCGCTTCGGCACGCTTCGTTTGATCTGGTGCATACAGTATGTCGCATACATTACCAATGATGGCACGCCTTTGTTCAGGAAGAGTAATCAGTAACAGTAATTGCGGTTTCATAGCAATGGGAGAATCTGTAGGTAGAAAATGAGATGAAGTATACGCCGTTACTGTCTACCGTATGAGGGTAAAGAGCAATCAAACAGTACAATCTTATATAGAAAAGGAAACATGGGAAAATACTCTATAGCTTTCTGCCACTTTCGAAATAACGACGCTTTCCATTAATTGGATCAATAAACGTAATGGCACGCGCCAGTAATTTCAGTGGAGAGTCCAAATTATCCGGTAAATTTGGCGGCATGGCGATAGGATAGAACGTATCATTAGCAATGGGAATTCCCAACGCTGCCAGATGCACCCGCAGTTGATGCTTTTTCCCTGTCACAGGTTTGAGCTGATACAAAGACATATCTCCGCGGCTTTCGATGACATCAATATACGTTTCTGCATTAGGAATTCCAGGTACTTCGTGCATCAGAAAAAATTGCCCTGATGGCT
>JAATGO010000370.1 GCA_015654605.1 Betaproteobacteria bacterium | reverse complement strand
GTTTCTGGCACTCGACACGATTGATGCCAGTATTAAGGAAGCATGCATTGGTATTGGTATGACATTTTGGCAGCGTTTACATATGGTGGAGTTGCCATTGGCAGTGCCGGTGATTCTCGGTGGTGTGCGTACGGCGGTAGTCATGAATATCGGCGTAATGTCGATAGCTGCGGTGATCGGAGCAGGAGGGCTAGGGGTGTTGATATTGCATGCAATCAGTCAGAGCAATATGCAAAAGCTGGCTGTTGGTGCTGTATTGATCAGTGTGTTGGCATTGGTGACTGATTCGGTATTGCAGTGGTTACAACGCATGTTGACATCCAAAGGATTAAAAAAATGATAGTGCTTGAACAATTAAGTAAAACGTATACGCAGAAAGATGGTGCCAAGATCAAGGCTGTTGATAGTATCGATCTTCGTGTGGAAGAGGGGGAAATATGCGTTTTCCTAGGCCCTTCTGGTTGTGGCAAGACCACGACCTTGAAAATGATTAATCGCCTTATCATGCCGACCTCTGGACGTGTATTACTCAATGGAGAAGATACCAGTAGTATCGACGGCGTGACATTGCGTCGTCATATTGGTTATGTCATTCAGCAAGTCGGGTTGTTTCCCAACATGACCATAGAGGAAAATATTACGATTGTTCCACGTTTGTTGGGATGGAATAAAAAACGTTGTCGGGAACGAGCCATTGAATTGATGGCAATGGTTGCGCTAGATTCCAAGCGTTATCTGACACGTTATCCCAGAGAGTTATCAGGAGGACAGCAGCAGCGTATCGGTGTGATTCGTGCGCTTGCTGCCGATGCTCCAGTACTTCTCATGGATGAGCCGTTTGGCGCTGTAGATCCTATTAATCGTGAATCCATACAGAACGAGTTTTTCCAGATGCAACGGCAACTGAAAAAAACGGTGATCATGGTAAGTCATGACATTGACGAGGCGATTAAATTAGGCGATAAGGTTGCCATTTTCCGCTCTGGAAAATTAGTACAATTTGATCATCCTGATGCCTTGCTGGCACGTCCGAAAGATGAGTTTGTCGCAGCATTTGTGGGACAGGACAGTACGCTGAAACGGCTGTTGCTGGTACGTGCCGGTGATGCGGTAACAACCTTGGTGACAGCACCTCCAGATTTATCATTGGTGGATGCATTAGCATTAATGGATGATCATGATAGTCGTTATTTGACAATTATTGATAATGACCAGCGCGCTTTGGGCTATGTGAGTCGACGTGACATCCGCGGATTAACAGGTGTTAGCGCAGACAAAGTAAGACCGTTTTTGATTAATGCTGCTCCAGATGAAAATCTGCGAGTGGTATTGTCCAAGATGTATAAGCATAGTACTAGCTGGATGCCAGTAATCGATGCAGATGGCAAATATCTGGGGGAGATAACGCAGGATTCGATCGCATCCTATTTGAGTTCAGGGCGTTCGCGTGGACAGCCACAATTTATTGCATCGTGATTTTGCCTGATAGAAATACATGAGAACGCATCTATGCCTATTTATAAAATGCGTTCTAGATATGTTAGTTCCCACCTGTGATGTAGGGTAGTCGTAATATGGGATATTGCAAATGCCTTCGTGTTATGAAGGCATTCACTTCAATACATCGCACTGCTGATTCGCATTTGATTTTCACCTGGGTTTTCTTGCCCCTCACGCCCAAGTGAGTTCTTTCTTGGACGTAGTGGTGAGTGTAACTAGTTGTGTTATCAACGACCGCGTCCACCGGAACGGTGAGTCAAGGCTGCAGGACGTGTTGCAGGAGTACTGCGTCCTTGACCTTGAGCCGGCTTGGCAGGATTTTGTGGGGACTTGGGTGTTTGCCCGCTGTGACTTTTATTTTGGTTGGCCACAGACTTTGCACCAGGTTGACGGTTACGGTTGTTCCCGCCACTACCGTTACTGCCTCCGCGCCCATTACCTTGACGCTGTCCACCACCGCTACGCAATTGTATTGGCTGCGGTTTTGCATGAGGATCTGGCTGAAAGCCTTCGATAAATTCTACCGGTATCTCGCGTTTGATGAAGCGTTCAATATCATGTAATAAATC
>JAATGO010000365.1 GCA_015654605.1 Betaproteobacteria bacterium | reverse complement strand
ACCAAAAAGGTGTCCAACAGTAAGGGATTGCAAAGCAGGATCTCGCTCAGCATCAAATGCCATACCAGCAATAATGCCCACCCCCATACCAAGCTCGACATAAGTTTTAATAACGTCTGCATCGATCGCCTCCAAAACAATATCAGGCTTGAGTGAACGTAATGCAAATGCATGATCAATCTTACTTCTGCCACTAAATGCGGCATCATACGTAATCAAGGGATAATTCGCAATTTCTTCCAGTGACAGATTTTTTGATGTCACGAGAGGATGTCCAACTGGCACCACCAGTACATGCTCCCACTGATAGCAAGGTAGTGAAACCAATCCATCACCCGAAGCCAACGCTTCGGTCGCAATGGCGATATCAGCTTGATCATTACGTACCATTTCAGTAATTTGCTTAGGATTGCCTTGCAGCAATGATAACCGTACTTTCGGGTATTTCTGTGTAAAAGCTTGCACCACCTTGGGTAAGGCATACCGCGCCTGTGTATGTGTCGTTGCAATCGTCAGGCTACCGCTATCATGAGAAGCAAACTCCTTACCGATGCGCTTAAGTCCTTCCACCTCTTGCATAATAGCCTCTACCGACCTCAGCACAGCACGCCCAGGCTCAGTCAAGCCACGAATCCGCTTACCATGACGGGTAAAAATGTCTACCCCTAACTCTTCTTCCAGCTCAATAATCGCCTTAGATACGCCTGGCTGTGAGGTATAGAGCGCCTTGGCTGCTTCCGTCAAATTGTAATTTTGCCGAACAGCCTCCCTGACAAAACGGAATTGATGCAAATTCATAACTCATCCTCAAGAAACAGCGCTTCTGCATTTACATATGCGGAATGCGTATATAAGCAAATAAATACTATGTAGTTTGGTTTAGCACATAAGTTTATTACGATTTGCACTAGTATAAACGAGGTGTTATGACTGTTTCTTATGTAGTGAGTGGTTTTGTTGTTGGTTTGCTAGTTGGACTGACTGGTGTGGGCGGTGGCTCTCTGATGACGCCTCTGCTGACGCTGTTATTCGGAATTCATCCTGGAGCAGCCGTCGGAACAGATCTGGCTTTCGCAGCGATCACCAAAACAGCAGGCACTGCGGCACACCGTTTCCAGGGCACAGTGCGTTGGGATATTGTCCGACGCCTCTGTCTGGGGGCCTTGCCAGCAGCACTTATTGCCACCTTACTCCTGAAACATTTTGGGGCATTCAGTACACAGATCAGTCTGTTTATCCGTTATTCAATTGCAACTTCTGTTTTTTTGACAGTGATTGCATTGCTATTTAAAGTTAAACTACGGACTTGGCTATCCATGCATCCGCAGTGGCAATTACATGGGACAAGACTGGTATTGGCAACCGTTTTTGCAGGGGCAGTATTAGGCTTTTTAGTCACCGTTTCATCGATAGGCGCTGGTGCAGTAGGGGCTACACTGTTGGTATTGCTTTATCCAAAGCTGGAACCAGCTGAAATTGTAGGCACCGATATCGCTTATGCAGTACCGTTGACGGCCATTGCAGCATTGGGGCACTGGTGGTTAGGCTCCATTAATTGGGCTCTATTAGGAGCCTTGCTGCTGGGTTCTGTACCAGGCATTACTATAGGGTCGCTCTTTGCTCGAGTTGTTCCGGAAAAGTTTTTGCGTGGTTTGTTGGCCATTACGCTGACGAGCGTAGCATTTAAACTGGTGTTTTAATTTTCAGTAACATGATTTTTTAATAAGAAAACACCCTCTTGCCAAAGAGAAGGTGTTTCCGATAAGACGTTAATAAGGATAACAAGATGTACCGCTATGACCAGTATGATCAATTGATCGTCAAAGAGCGAGTTGCACAATATAGGGATCAAGTACGCCGCCGCCTGACAGACGAACTAGTGGAAGACGAGTTCCGCATTTTACGGCTACAAAATGGCCTGTATCTGCAGCGCCATGCCTATATGCTGCGTATCGCCATTCCCTATGGTTTGCTAGCAGCACGACAAATGCGCATGTTTGCGCATATCGCGCGTAAATATGACCGTGGTTATGGGCACTTCACCACTCGCCAAAACATTCAGTTTAATTGGATCAAGTTGGAAGAGTCGCCCGATATCCTTGCCGAATTAGCCACGGTCGAAATGCATGCGATCCAGACTTCTGGCAACTGCATCCGCAATACCACCTCTGACGAACTCGCTGGCGTTGCTGCAGATGAGATTATTGATCCACGCCCTTATGCCGAATTGATTCGTGAGTGGAGTACTTTCCATCCGGAATTTGCCTACCTGCCCCGTAAATTCAAAATTGCCGTCAGCGGTGCGCTTCAAGATCGTGCAGCGACCGCAGTCCATGATATCGGGCTGCACGTGATTAAAAACGCAGAAGGAAAAATCGGCTTTCGCGTATCCGTCGGCGGTGGCATGGGACGCACCCCGATTCTCGGTAGCGTGATCCGGGAGTTTCTCCCCTGGGAACATGCTATGTCCTATCTGGAAGCCATCCTCCGGGTATACAACCAGCATGGTCGGCGCGATAACATCTATAAAGCCCGCATTAAAATTCTGGTCAAAGCCGTCGGCTCCGAAGAATTTGCGCGTCAGGTTGAAGAAGAATGGCAACATATCAAGGATGGCCCTTCCACGCTGACAGAAGAAGAGCTGCAACGCGTATCCGCCTATTTCACTGCACCAGCCTACGAACAACTCCCTGTAGTCAATGCAGAATTTGAACGTCTAAAAACAGAAAACAAAGGTTTTGCCAACTGGCTGCAACGCAACGTCAAACCGCATAAAGTCCCTGGCTATGCCGCAGTGATTCTGTCGCTCAAGAAAACTGGCATCCCTCCAGGGGACATCAGTGCAGATCAAATGGATTTTGTTGCGGATATCTCCGAGCGCTATAGTTTTGGTGAATTACGCGTCACACACGAACAAAATCTGGTGCTCGCCGATGTTCGGCAAAGCGATCTGTATGCATTATGGAATGAAGCAAAATCACATGGTTTGGCAACACCGAATATCGGCCTGCTAACCGATATCATTTGCTGCCCCGGTGGGGATTTCTGTTCTCTGGCCAACGCCAAGTCAATCCCCATTGCCCAGGCAATTGCAGAACGCTTTGATAATATCGATTTTCAGCATGATATTGGAGACATTGAGCTCAATATTTCTGGCTGTATCAATGCCTGCGGACATCATCATATTGGCAATATCGGTATTCTGGGTGT
>JAATGO010000051.1 GCA_015654605.1 Betaproteobacteria bacterium | reverse complement strand
TAAAAATAAACGTCCAGCATCGGATCAGAAATAATGCTACACACAATGTCATTGTTACTCAAGCATGCTACGTCCAAGGTTGAATCGTGTCCCTAGTCGCCATTTATTTTGCGCAATATTACAGTGTATTAGAACATATAGCGGCCGTTGTTGCAGTATTGATCTTGATTTCCAGCATCGATGATCTGTTCATCGACTGCTGGTATTGGGGGCGTGAAATATGGCGTCATTTTACGATTAAACGATCCGGAAAAAATAAACGTAAATACACGCCATTGACGCCAGCACAACTGAAAAATCGTGATGAGCAACCTATTGCCATCATGGTACCTGCCTGGCTCGAATATGATGTCATTGCCCAGATGATCGAAAATATGGTCAGTGTTCTGGATTACCGCAACTATATTGTATTCGTCGGCACGTATCGCAATGATGCAGCCACCATCGAAGAAGTGGAACGCATGCGTCGTCGCTATCGTCAGCTAAAGCGTGTTGAAGTTCCGCACGATGGCCCAACCTGCAAAGCAGACTGTCTAAACTGGTTGATTCAGGCAATTTTTTTGCATGAAAAAAAAGAAAATGTAGAGTTTGCCGGGGTCGTCATGCATGACAGTGAAGATGTCCTCCATCCCTTGGAACTGCAATTTTTTAATTACCTGCTTCCCCGGAAAGACATGATTCAACTGCCAGTCATGTCATTGGAACGCAATTGGTATGAACTGGTTGCCGGAACTTACATGGATGAATTTGCCGAATGGCATGCCAAAGACCTAGTGGTACGAGAAAGTGTTTCTGGCATGGTACCTTCCGCTGGTGTTGGTACCTGTTTCTCCCGCCGTGCATTATTGGCACTATGCGAACAAAGCCATAATCAGCCATTCAACACCGAAAGTCTGACAGAAGATTACGATATTGGTTCTCGTCTTGGCGCTATGGGTATGCAATCGATATTTGCACGCTTCAACGTACAGTTTTTGGCGCGACGAACAACCTTATTTGGTTTTGGTCCGGTCAAAGAACTAATCCTGAACATACCCTTATGCGTGCGTGAATATTTTCCAGATACTTTACGTACTGCTTATCGACAAAAAGCACGTTGGACATTAGGCATTGGTCTACAAAGTTGGGAGCATCTGGGATGGCGAGGCTCTTTGGTTGTTAAATACTTGTTATTTCGAGACCGTAAAGGTATTGTCACATCCTTTGTCAGCATCATTGCTTACCTACTATTCTTCCAATTCACTCTATTTTATTTGGCAGGAATAGCAGGCTGGTGGTCCGTCCGCTTCCCTCCCATTTTTACTGCTGGCAGTCCACTTATGACAGTAGTGGCATTGACTGCTATTGCATTGGGCTTACGTGTTATACAGCGCTTTTATTTTGTCACCAAGCTATATGGATGGGAACATGGTCTTATGTCCATCCCTCGCATGGTTGTCGGTAATTTCATTAATTTTCTAGCGGTATCACGTGCGTGGAAAATATTTTTAAATTACCTGCTCTTCGGTAAACGAATGGCATGGGACAAGACCATGCATGATTTTCCTTCAGCTACGCAACTGGCCCAAGAACGCATGCGACTTGGTGAACTACTAACCTCCTGGCAAGCAGTGGATACTGATCTACTAGAATCCGCACTCGGTGATCAACAACACCACAAAATGCCTTTGGGGCGTATCCTGGTCTCCAAAGGCTGGTTAGATGATGAAAACCTGGCTGAAGCAATTGCGTTTCAGTCTGAATTGCCACGCACACAAATTAATCATGAAAACATCCAAAATGGAATGTCGTTGCTTCCCGTCGATTTATGTATCCGTTGGCGCATATTAGGGATCGAAAAAAATGACAATAATATGATACAAATTGCCGTCGCCAGTCCATTACCACCACAAGCACTCACGCAATTACAAGAAGCAACGGGATGCCATTTCTCGCAATCCATCGTACGCGAAAGTGAAATCGTCGCTGGACTACGTCTAATCAGCAAACAAAGAAATGTGGCCGAGATTCAAGATGAACATCATAGTTCGCATTTCCATCACTCAACGCCATTACTGGGAGATATTCTAATTGAGCATCACCTTGTGAACCATGCCCAATTTGATGAAGCTCTACATATATACCAACCTGAGCGCGATGGTCGTATTGGTGATTATCTAGTCAATATTGGCGTTGTTACGCGCGACAGTATTGACCTTGCAGTAAAAGAGCAGCGCTCCCGTACTGAGAATTTCCATGCATCGGCACGTATAACAACTTCCCAAGCCAATACTGTGAACGCTATCTCATCCACTCCTCGTACAATGCCTGTATGAAATTGAAGCATCCATTGATAATCAAATCCCGCTATCTCACCTATATCATCGGCAGTATGATTGCTGGTTTGATCTCTCCTCCTGTATTCGCGGACAATGATGAGCTACCTCTCACCGGTTCTGCCTACCAGATCGCCAATCAAGCTTATCGTGCTTATGCACGGGGTGACTATGCTACTGCTTTGAGAAATGCCAAAGAAGCCGTACGTTTAAGGCCAGATGTAGTACGTTTACAGGAGTTACTGAGAAAAACTAAGTCCGCGATACAGCAAAGACATAGCAATGCTGGCATGGCAAGTTCTACCTCATTAGGGAATATTCATCCGAGTGCGGCGCAGCTTGTTCAAGCAAATCAAGCTGCCAATCGTGCCATTGACACTATTAATAAACAAGATAGCATGATCCCGACGCCTATCTTGCAACAAGCATTGCAAAATGTCCGTACTGCCGTGACATATGCCCCCAATGTTCTTATCTATAGGCTCATGCTCATTGATCTCTTGATCAGAGCTGGTGATTATAAAACTGCTGAAACTGCTGCTGTAGAAGCGCTGGCAACAGGTGAGGATAATGGCACGATTTTGATCATGTCTGCCTATTTGCAACAACGCCGAGGGGATCGCGATGCAGCTATCTCCAATCAGGAGCAAGCCTTGCTCTTTCATCATGTAGATGATAACAATCTGCATAACATGCGTTTGATCATCGCCGATTCTGCATTGTCACAAGGTGACACAGCAAGAGCAACTGCAGCGCTTGCTCCACTTGCTGCAGATGACCCACAAGTACAGGAACGTCTGCGCTTAACACAATTTTTGAAACAATCAACAACAGCCACACGTCCACCACTGACTGCGCCAACATTACTTTGCAAAAGTGACGCGCATCAACCAGTCTGCCTATTGCTTCCCGGAGCATCCCCATCAAAATTACTGACCGAAGCGGCACGCCACGCTATCGCCATGCAACAGTTGACGCAATCTCTGGCGCTGGTAGACCAAGCCGCCTGGATAGGCGGCAACAGTAACGACCTGCAAGAGCAAAAAGACATCGCCAATCATCTTCTTGCCAACAAAGCTGCCACACTTGCCTACAAAGCATTGGAGCACGATGATCTAGAAAGCGCTCGTACACACATCGATACCGCCATTCATTATGCTCCCGATGTCATGTCATACCGCCTGGTTCTCATCAATACGCTAGAGCGAGGAAAACAATATGAAGCAGCAGAAACAGCGGCAACCGATGCTATGCAAATCGATCGCCATAATGTGGTACCACTGACACTGCGCGGCTATCTACGGCAATTGCAAGATAAGCTCAAACTGGCACACGATGATTATCTACAAGCATTACAAAATGATAGTTTGAGTGTGGATGACCGTCATTATCTCCACCTGTTCGTAGCGGATGCCGCACTCGCCGCCGGCGATACTAACCTGGCTGATGAAGCTTTAACTCCTTTATTGGGGAAGGATCAGGATACAACGGGAAGTAGCTGGCGCCAGTTATTGGTACAAACCTACCGTGACAATAAGATCAAACGTCCACTCCTGCTCCCGCCTTCCGTCAATTGCAAATTAGTGCAAGATAATACCGTCTGTGCCATTGGGCAAGCTGTGAATGCCAGTGATGCGCTCATCGAATCTGTCTATTACGCCATCGGCCAGAAAGATAACGTCACAGCACTCACACTAGCGCGTAAATTAGTGACCATCGCACCAGATAATCCAGCACAGACAAATCGTTACAAACATGTCCTGATACACGCACTCGATGCGGCAAGAGAACATGTAGAAGCACGGCAGATACAGGCAGAATTGAATGGAACAGCACC
>JAATGO010000213.1 GCA_015654605.1 Betaproteobacteria bacterium | reverse complement strand
TAAAAGGACGCATTCGGCTACTCGCTAATACATCAGCAAGCACAGAATTTCTACCTGAGACATTAAGCCATTTTTTGATGACTCACCCGCATATCGATATCGATCTAGAAGAAAAAAATAGTACAGACATCGTTCACATGCTCATGGAAGGTATTGCTGACGCTGGCATCGTTGCAAACTCAACTGATACAGCTCGACTACACACATTTCCCTTCCATTCTGATAATCTGGTTGTCATCGTCCCACGCCGACATCCTCTGTATCGCAAGAAAGTCGTATCATTTCATGAAATACTGGAACATGATTTTATTGGATTGAATCACGGTAGCGCATTGCAGGAACATATCACACTGCATGCAACCCACTATGGGAAACGTCTGCGCTATCGCATTCGCCTACGCCATTTTGACGCCATCTGCCGTACCGTCGAAGCAGGTGTCGGTATTGCTATCGTCCCCGAAAGTGCTGCACGACGCGCACAACAAACCATGGCCATCCATAGTGCAAGACTACACGACGACTGGAGCATACGCCAATTAATGATTTGTGTTCGTGATGCCGATGCGTTATCGCTGAGTAGCAGCCAATTAATCCAGTACCTATTGGAATGTTCATGAGATAAGACAACGCCACAATAGAGCCTGTGCTCAGCGTAGTAATAGACCAAAGACATTGGTACCACACTCTCAACACATTTTAAAATTTCCTGAGAGATTCGACCATCACCTCTGTTCTCTGATGCATTCCAATATCACCAGACATGAAAAAATACATGTGAATAAAAAATAATCAAGATGTAATTTACTTCGAACGAACAACTGTTCATTCCAGTACTTCGCAAAATGGCAACTAGCAAATCACACTAAAGAAAATGATGGTGAAAAATAAAACTTCACAACCTACTCCGCTTCTGGGGAAGCCAAGTCTGCTCGCTCTAGCAATTCCTAACGATTTGATTTGAGCCAGATCAATGATGCCATACGGCCTGTTCTCCCATCACGTCGATAAGAATAAAACTGTTTTGTTCCAGTGACGGTACAATGCTCTCCTCCATACACCTTCTGTACCCCTACCCTAGCCAATCTCAGACGTGCCAGCAAATAAATATCGGAGAGATATTTCCCTTCACGGCCAGTGAACGGTGTAAAGGCAGGCAAGCTCTGGCTGTCGCTATCCACAAACGCGTCCACCACATCTTTGCCCACCTCAAAACACGCTGGACCTATCGCAGGACCGAGCCAGGCGATAATGTCATCTGCACCGCGTGCATGCATCGCCGTTACTGTATTTTCCAACACCCCTGCGGCAAGCCCTCGCCAACCAGCATGTGCAGCGCCAATAACACGCCCCTGTGTGTCGCATAAAAAAACTGGTAAACAATCTGCAGTAAGAATGGCGCAAACAACATCGGCCTGTGTAGCAATACAAGCATCCGCTTCCTGCTCCTCCACCACAGTGGCGGCATCAACGACCGTGGTGCCATGCACTTGTCTCAGCCAACGCGGTTCTGCAGGCAAGACGCTAAGTAATCGCTGCCGATTGGCATGTACGTGTTCTGCGTTATCTTCAACATGTCCCCCCAGATTCAAGCCACCATGTCCTGTGCCGTCATCATAAGGCGTGCCGCTATACCCGCCCACTCTGATCGTGGTAAAAGCACCTACATTCTTAGGCGCTTGCTGCCAGTTAGGTATAAGCAAATCCATGATTCATTCTCTCAGCTTATCTGTATGCCTGTTAGGTTGGTAGGCCACCATTCATCAACGATGCAATCATAACAGTGTGTCACTCCCCGGCTGGGACAGCTTCTAATGCTGCACCAACATCTATTCCAGCTTTTTCTAGAAGCGCTGCAAAATCCTGCGGTAAATCGACCGACCACACATGAAGTTCACCACTTGTCGGATGCAATAATCCCAACCGCCATGCCTGCAATGCCTGCCGTGGAAAAAAGTGCATCAGATGTGGTTTGCCATACAAAGCATCACCCACTAATGCAAACCCCAATGATTGCATATGGACTCGGATTTGATGTGTCCTCCCTGTTTCCAGACGACAATGAACAAGGCTGACAGCTCGGCCATCAAGCAAGCCTGTAGCCAAGCGCCTGTAATGCGTAATCGCTGACTTGGCGTACATGCTATCAGAAACGGCCATCTTGATACGGTCACGGGGATGGCGTGCTATTGCGGCGTCGACAGTGCCAGACAAATGTGGCGTTCCCCATACCAGGGCTAAATATTGGCGCTTAACGGTACGTGCCTGCAACTGACGTACCAGATCAGTCTGTGTGGCAAGAGTTTTAGCCACCACCATCAAACCGCTAGTATCTTTGTCCAGCCGATGCACAATCCCCGCACGGGGCACATTGACCAGAGAGGGCAAATAATCCAGTAGGCCATTGAGTAATGTGCCAGACCAATTACCTGCTCCGGGATGAACAACCAATCCGGCCGGTTTATTGATAACCACAATAGAGGCGTCCTCATACACAACTGCCAGCGCCATTTTTTCTGGTTGAAAGGCCTTTTCGTCAGGCGTAGCCTGTGGCTCCAGCACTACCAGCTCGTCTCCCAGAACCGTCATCCGGGTATTTGCTGGAGCACCGTCAACAGTCACATACCCAGCCTCTATCCATTGCTGAATACGACTGCGGGAATATGCCGGAATCAAGCCAGCTAATACTTTATCCAGGCGAATACCACAGGCATCCTCCGTCATTTTGAGGGAAATGGGGGGAATTTGCTGATCCACGTCATCGAGCGCATCATCCCCCTCGTCTATTTCAACAATATTGGCATTGGTGGCAAATGCTTTTGCAACCGGAAGGGTTGGAGGTCGTGACATCAGCTATAATCGGTAATTGAGATCTTGTTTCATTGCAATCTGTTGAGGCTTCGCTTAATTAATTGCCAATAATGCTTAATAAAGCGCTAGTTAAGCTTGCCTGAAGCTACATAAACGTTAAAATACTGCCTAAACTCTGTCTACACTGTCATGCAAAAAATCTTATCTACATTATTGACCATCACCTTCATCCTGTCTTTATCAGCATGCGGCCTGCTGCCAGAACAAAAGGATGAAACCGCTGGATGGTCTGCATCGAGATTATACTCGGAAGCCAAGGATGAATTAGATGCAGGCGGTTACGATAAAGCAATTCAGTATTTTGAGAAACTGGAATCACGCTATCCTTTTGGCACCTATGCACAACAGGCACAAATGGATGTTGCCTATGCTTATTATCGGCAAGGCGAGCAAGCGCCCGGGCTAGCAGCTATTGACCGCTTTATCAAGCTGCATCCTAATCATCCACATGTTGACTATATGTATTATCTACGCGGACTCATCAACTTCAATGACCGCACCAGTATTTTTGATACGTTCACTGACCAGGACAACACGGAGCGCGATCCTAAAGCAGTACGTGACGCCTTCGACTCCTTCAAATTACTGGCAGATCGCTTCCCAAACAGCTCCTACACCCCTGATGCCATCTTGCGCATGAAATATCTGGTCAATGCCATGGCACAGTATGATGTGCACGTTGCCAAATACTATTTCCGTCGCGGTGCCTATATCTCTGCTGCAAACCGTGCGCAAGCAGCCGTGGCCTCTTACCCGGACGCTCCTGCGATCGAAGAAGCCATGTTTATCACCATGCAATCCTATGATGCCATGGGGCAAACCAAATTGCGCGATGATACCGAACGCGTTATCAAAGCGACCTATCCTAATAGCGCCTACTTCACTGGCGGACCAGCGAAAAAAGATGCCCCTTGGTGGAAGCTCTGGTAATTCTGTCCGCAGCGCCCCACTGGCACCAAGTGCATCCATCTGCGTCATATCTGTCTAGAAAAATTGACTGACATCCTCCTCAGATATGTGCAGATGCATGATGTGAAGTCGCTATATCAAAAGCAAAGCCCCAGTGTGAAGGATGGAGGCTGCGCTGTGGAAAGTGACATTATGCTTCTATCCTGCGACGAAATACCCAGGAAGTCTCGTTGGATGCTGCTGCATCAAACGCATACCCTTCAAGATCAAAGTCCTTGAGTTTTTCTGGTTTCGTAATACCTTTTAGAGCAGCATAGCGTGCCATGAGACCACGCGCACGTTTGGCATAAAAAGAAATGATCTTATATTTTCCGCCTTTCCAGTCTTGAAAGACTGGCGTCACCACGCGTGCATCCAGCAATTTTGGCTTCACCACCTTGAAATATTCCTCTGATGCCAGATTAATTAACACCTGGGACGCATGTGTCGCCAGCACGGTATTGAGTGCTTGTGTCACCTGATCTC
>JAATGO010000232.1 GCA_015654605.1 Betaproteobacteria bacterium | reverse complement strand
TCCTGTTGTCGTGGGTTCGAGCCCCATCAGCCACCCCATATAAATCAAAGACTTGCAAGATAAATAGTGTTTGCAGGTAAACATTGCCTAAGACCATTGCCTAAGACGGTAAATTAGGAAAATCCTAAATATCTATCTACGGTCAGCATCTCGAACCTCCTTCAACCATTCCTGTAAATCCATCAATTTTTGCCGGTTCTACCTCATAAACAGGGGGATGTGTTTTCATTAAACACGATTGATCACGCCGTTTCACCCGCATTGAGCCAAGACTCTCATACGACAGGTAGTCTGCACGCCCCCTTACCCCGACATCAAATCATACCGCTAGAATACGCATATTTAATCAAATCAGCATCTGTTGTCAGTCCAAGCTTACGCATAGCATTGTTCTTGTGGGTGCTCACCGTACTCGGTGTACGCGAAAGTAGCTCACAGATATCCCCCAATGAATTACCTTCAACGAATAACCGTACCACCTCCAGCTCACTCACGGTCAAATCCTTGGCATGCATGAATGAATTGCCCTGCGCCCAGCCGATTTCGAGTTCTCCCCGCAAGGAGGCCGGGAAATAAGCCTGTTTGTTAGTTTGCGTCGCTAGACAAGCACCGATCAATTCATCCGCATGTTCCTTTTTGTTAATCACCGAAAATACACCTATCTGATACAAACGCTTCACTACGGCAACGTTACTCATGGCCGTATAAACAATCACCTTGCTAGAGGGGTGCTCTGTTTTAATCCGTTTAATCAGCATAAACCCATCCACGTCACCACTCATCTCATGACGCATCGCAAAATCTGTGATCACAATTTCGCATGGTGTTGCACGCAGCAGGGATAATAAAGTATCTCCGGTCACCGCTTCCAAAGCGATACGTACTTCCGGTAGACGACACAATTCATTTTTTAATGCACTCAACACTACTGGATGATCATCCGCAATCGCAATATGCAAAACTTTGTTCATCGTTATACTCACGAAAAATTCTCCCTCATAGTCAACACCTGTTTCGCCAAAGTATCCCTCATCAGCATTCTAGAGAATTATCTATTGCCTACTCGAAATACTATTGCCACACATCGCCGCCCATCAATAAAAGCGACATCATCGACACCTCATGTACGCAGCACATACGCACCGCGTACCGTCTCTGGACTAATGTAAGAGACTCTTGGTTCCTCTCACCTAAAATTCGAGTGAAACCATAAAAAACATATTTAATTGTGAAAAATGTCCTTTATCATAATTTCCAAATACTGCAACTGATGTAAATCTATAAAAATAAAGCACAAATATAGAAAAAGTTCTATAAATTCGCGTTAATTTATTGACAAACACACCATAATTTATGGTACAAAATTACCGCGATGCACTATTGCATACAGGAGAGAAATTATTGTTTGCATATGTTACGTTGTCCGACGATGCAATCAGATGAGCGATATTCTGACATCTCATCATCTCGTACAATCGAATAAAATGGGACTAGAAGAAGTGCAACTAGGGCGAGGATTATCGTATGTTGTGATAAGCGAAATCAGCACATGACTACGACCATAGGCATGATGGGTGCAAACTTGCCAAGAAATATGCCTTGCGTAACTAATTCTCGGCGAATACTCGAGCCCCTCACAAAGCACATATAAAGTGCACATAAAAACAACATCAATAACGCGCAATCTCACAATAGCTCAGTCATGACCAAGGTAATACCATGCTATCAATCGTCTTCTGTCATTCCGAACCGACTGAACTCATGCAACAACCACTTTACCAATAATCTTCCGTGACAAACTGGCCACCTGCATTGCGACGACATGGCCCTAAGCCACGCTGACGAAGAAGTGCGCGCACTTCAGTAATCATCTCTGGATTACCACATATCATCAAACGAGAGTCCTCACTACTAATCGATAAGCCAGCGTCTTTTTCGAGCGATCCGTTCTGTAACAAGGTAGTGATACGCCCTGACAAATACTTCGAAGAATCAATCACCTGTTCTCTGGTAACGGTATAAATCAGATGCAACTTCGCAGGAAAATCGCGTGCTTCCGCCTGGCTTCTCAACTCATCCAGACGTGCCTGAAAAACCAGCTCGTCCTCATGTCGCGTACCATGCACTAATATCAAATTCTGAAACTGATGCCAGACTTCACGCTGTTGCAGTATTGAGAGAAAGGGGCCAATACCAGTGCCTGTCGAAAGCATCCATAAATCGTTGCCATCAGAAAAACGATCCACAGTCATAAAACCGTAGCATTGTTTTTCTATCCATAGGGTATCTCCCTGCTTTATGGTGTTAAGGCATGATGTAAATAAGCCATCGGTAACAATAATCGCATAATATTCAAGGAAATCATCTTCCTCGGCAGAGATAATGGAGTAAGCACGCCATACCATTTCGCCATGAATCAACAAACCAATCCTCGCGAACTGGCCTGGCGTAAACTGATACCCTACAGGACGTGTTGTTTTGAATGTAAGCAATTTATCCGTCCAACGTCGTACAGCTACAATTTTCTCTTCTGTTGCCTTATCACTTTGCATACCAACCATCCCCGTTGAGCTCAACTGTTCATACCACCAAAATACTTCACAAACTCTTGCAGGCAATCTGAAGCCAAAATCTATACGAACCAAATTAATACATTTTTTAACACTTTTTTAACACAATTTTCCTTACATCCTGCTCTGTACGAGCAGGAAGGTGATCCTACAACCAATTATATAAGCGATAATGTAAAGCTTGGCCGTTCTCGTTGCCACATTGCTTTTCAGACAGTCTGGGGCACAAGCATGAGCCTTGATTGGCTATCTTCCATGTGAAGGGCTGTAAGGCCATACCGGCAAAGACTATTGCCATTTCAATCCAATCCCGTCATAGTAGTGTTGCTGCCATATATCATGCAAACTGGCACAAGACCCTACTGTTTATGAAGGAATCTCTTGAATCTGCATGTTTACATCATGAGTTATAAATAACGATGAAATGGATTTACCGACTCGCAGTTGTATTATGTTTGAATAATACAGCTGCGAACGCCGCGTATAAAGTGGATATTGATGCTCCCTCCCCTTTACACTCGCTGTTAACTGATTTTTTGGATTTGGTACGCTATCAGGATAGAGAAGAACTCAGCACGGAACAATTCAAATTTCTCGTTGATACCGTCGACGCTCAAGTCAAGCAACTGGCAGCAACAGAAGGTTATTTTTCTCCTACAAGCAAGGTGACGGTTGAAAATGATGCTGTAAAAAATGCGCCCCAACACGTCCACCTAACCGTTGATCCTGGCCCACGCACCAATATTTCTGCGGTGGATATCACTGCCATCGGTGCCGTTGCTGACAAAGATACCTCACGTCTTACAGATATCCAAAACAATTGGTTACTACCTGTCGGAGAACCATTCCGCCAAGAAGACTGGGACGCAGCAAAAGATCGTGGTTTGCAATCCCTACAAGCTAATCGCTATGCGGCTGCACGCATTGCACAGTCACAAGCACGCATTGAAGCCGATGAACAACATGCTCAATTATCAGTGCAATACGATAGTGGTCCCGTGTTCACTCTTGGAGAATTGCAAATCACAGGGGCGAAACGCTACCCAGAATCAATTATCCGCCACGTCAATCCACTGTATCCAGGAGAAGAATATAGCGCCAGTCGTTTGTTAGCACTACAGCACCAGATACAAAATACCCCCTACTACAGTAATGCCATCGTCTCGATTGACGAGCAGTCAGCAAATCCTGATCGTGTACCAGTAAAAGTACAGGTCAGTGAATATCCTACACAACGGGTACGTGCTGGTGTTGGTTATGGATCAGATACAGGAGCGCAGGTTGAAGGACGCTATACGCATTACAACGTATTCAATAGAGCATGGGTATTTGATAGCCAATTACGTCTGGAACAAAAGCGCCAATATGGCACGCTCAATCTTGCGATGCCTCCCGATGAAAAAAACTTTGTCAATAGCATTAACGCGACGAGTGATCGTACCAAACTACAGGGAATTGATTTGCGTAGCCAGCACTTTGGCATCAAACGTGCACGCAACAATGAACTCTATGACACCTTTTACACCTTGACACTCTATCGCGATCAACTACAGCAAAGTGACGGCGCCACACCACCATCTGACACGATCATTACTCCAGGCGAACATCAAGCACTCGTACCAGGCTTTGCCTGGGCTCGGCGCGATGTAGACGACCCCATCTTTCCTCGCCGCGGACATTTACTGACCCTGGAAACAGGAGTGGCATTAAAAGGGATCCTGACTGATCAGTCTTTTGTCCGATTTTACGGCCGCTTTAAAAAATATATCCCCGTCGCCAAACGTGATCTGATTATTTTACGTACCGAACTAGGAGCCGTATTTACCAAAGGACGGGCTTCTGAGGTCCCAGCTTCGCTGCTGTTTCGTGCTGGAGGCAATGAGTCTGTGCGCGGTTATAGCTATCAAAGTATTGGCAACGAGCAAAATGGCACCGTTTATCCCACCAAATATTTGCTCACTGCCAGCAGCGAATATCAGCATTGGTTTACTGAAGTGTGGGGTAGTGCTTTATTTTATGACATCGGTACAGCCGCCGATAGCTGGTCTGAGAAATCGTTCTATCAAGGTTTTGGTGTAGGTGCTCGCTGGCGCAGTCCGGTAGGTTCACTCAATCTAGATCTGGCCTATGGTGTGCAAAAAAAACAAATTCGACCACATATCTCGCTAGGCATTGCCTTTTAATTTGACCAGTTCAACGCATGACAAACATCAACAAGTCACCTGACAGCAGAATGCCCTACTCTTCACCAAGATCGAAGTGGTATTGGCGCGTGCTTCGCTGGTTAGGTGGTAGCGTATTGGCAATACTGCTTCTTGCCATGGTATTACTGACGTATCTCGTTCAATCCGAAAGCGGTTCACGCCTGTTGTGGAAAACAGGCGTATGGGCCATGCAAGGAAAGTTAACTGGCAACTACGTTGGAGGACGTCTGATAGACAGTCTGCACCTGCGTAATATTGCCTATCGTGATGTCAGAACAATTGCCACCGTTGATGCCATTGATGGTAGTTGGAATATCAGCTTATTTCCGGTTAAACTGAATGTCCACTTTCTACATGTCGGCGATGTCGATCTGCGGCTGCAATCAACCTCATCAGCCCCACCAACACCGCCAGCAGCGTCAACCAAACTACCAATGACACTACGTCTGCCGCTCGCACTAGAATTGAACGATGTACGACTCAACAAACTACAATTACAGCAAGGTACTGGTGTCACCGAACTCAGTGCATTACGTCTACATGGCAACTCTGATGGACGGCACCATTCACTGACTCTGGAACAATTAACCACACCTTATGGTGATGCGCATGCCTCACTGAAAATGGAGGGGGTTCAACCATTTTCTCTGAATGGCAATGCAGAATTATCTGGAGCTTTCCAAGATGAAAAATTCCAGATAGTCGTTGACCTTGAAGGCTCTCTACAACAACTAGGGATCAAACTTACTGCCAGCGGAGATAAGTTGAACGGCAATGCAAACATCATCGCAACGCCGTTTGCCTCTATCCCATTGCAACGTGCCAACATTCAGTTACAACATATCAATCCGCAGGTTTTTTCTGCTTCTGCGCCTAAAGCGGACTTGCATATACAGACAGAATTAGCTCCCATTCCCACTGGTAGCGATGAAACACTTCGTGTCGGTGGCAACATTACTATCGACAATGCATCGCCTGGTACACTAGATCATCAACAGCTTCCCCTCGTCTCCGTCAAAGCAAAACTCCAGCTAGATCCTCACTTACAAAAACTGGATGCCCTACAGATCAAATTACTGGAAAAAGCTAGCATAGAAGGCAATGGCGAATTGCATATTGGAGAAGCCTCACCATCTTCTGCTGCTTCACCATCTACCCATGGCGCACTAAGACTACAAGTCACCAATCTTGATCTGCATGCCCTGCATAACAAATTAACCGTGTCACATCTCAATGGCCCGGTGGCGCTTGACATGACACCGACCTCACGGCATGCGACCCTTTCCCTTGCAGATGCCAAACTCAATATCCTGGTCGATGGCACCCTGGCAAAGGAACAATTAACTCTCCGTAAAGTACAATTAACCGCCAACCAATCTACAGCAGAACTGCACGGCACATTGGCAACCAGTGGTGCTATGCCATATGCGTTTGATGGTACGTTAAGTCATTTCAATCCGATGGATTTTCTCAGCACTGTCGCGCCCCATTCTAAAAATAAAAATACTAAAACAACGCCTGCCTCCAAAGCAACTGATGCTGACATTAATATGACTTTCCATACCAATGGTCAACTTGCGCCTGAATTACTCCTGAAATTGCAATTTGCCATTAACAACAGCAGCTATGACAACTTGCCCATGCAAGGTAACGGAACACTGCAAGTGGCAGGAATGCATCTGTTACCAAGTGATGTGACATTACAAATTGCCGGAAATACCCTGGTACTCAAAGGCAGTTTTGGTGCAGCAACAGATCGTCTGGCAATTCACGTCGATGCCCCGCAACTGGCGCATCTTGGTTACGGCCTATCAGGTCTGTTGCATCTCAATGGTGAATTAACTGGTTCATTACAGCGTCCCGGCCTAAAAACAGATTTTCATGCTGAACAATTACGCTTTGAAGAACACAACCTCCGCCAATTGTCGGGCACAACGGACATCCAAGCTAACCTGAGTCCTGGTGCTAACCCGATCAACAATCGCCTGAAACTCGATTTGGTTGCCAACGACTATCACGGACCTAATGCGAATTTGGAAAACCTCAATATCCAGCTGGCTGGCACATTTGCTAAACATACGCTGAGCCTGCAGGCTAACGGGAACGTTCTCCAGCAGCCATTGCAATTGAATATTGCTGCACAAGGCGCTATTGTCAATCATCGGAAAAAAGGTAGTGACAGCGATAATTACGGCTGGAACGGTCAACTCACTACACTGGAAAATAATGGTGTGCCTCGCATCACCATGACCCACCCTGTGCCACTGTATCTCTTTGCTGATGATATTCGTGTGGGAACGACTCAAATCGCTATCGCAGGTACCAACATCGACCTGAAAAGCCTCAACTATCGACAAGGCGCCATCCAATCAGAAGGGGCAATTAATGCTATTCATGTCGCGCAGTTACTCACCCTAGCGCAACATTTTAGTAAAGCAAAGCTACCAGTGCGAAGTGATCTAATCCTCGATAGCAGCTGGAATTTCTCATTGGCAAACACGGCCTCTGGTTTTTTCACCATCACACGAAAAAGTGGTGATGTTATCGTCAACTCAGGTACAGCTGAAACAGCACTGGGACTATCTGATCTCAACCTACGCGTTGATTTACAAGACAGCCAAGCCAAGCTGACGGGCCAAGCAGTCGCATCCAGCATTGGCACCCTATCCATGCAAGGAGCACTCTCCCTGCATAAACAAAATAACATACTGGCATTGACGCCAGATTCTGCAGTCAATGCCCACGTATCACTGAATGTACCCCAGCTGAAAAATACAGGTGCGCTGTTTGGACCGCAATTAAGTCTGAACGGTCAACTCTCCATCGACCTGAGGGCAAATGGTACTCTTGATAAGCCTTTATTATCTGGTGCGATTAATGGTGATGCGTTGGCATTCACATTGTATGATCAGGGAATCCAGCTAGAAAAAGGCACTGTGCGTATTACGATGGATCAAAATGTCATTGATTTACAGCAGATTGAATTTCATGGTGGAAATGGAACGATACGTGCCAATGGCAAGGTTCGCCTAGACGAATCCGATCCCAACCTCAATGCCCTCATCGTCGCAGATCATCTGGAAATATTTGCCAAGCCTGATCGCCAATTAATGCTATCCGGTAATGCCACCATCGCCAATATCAGTGAGCAATTACACATTAAAGGAAATTTCACAGTAGACAAAGCATTATTTGATTTGCCGAAGAGTAGTGCTCCCCAATTAGGCGATGATGTCGTCATTGTGCATAGTGATGGAAAAATGAAATCAGGGGCGCAAGCTTCATCCCAACAATCCTTAGAAGCAGCGACAGAAAAAAATGCCGGTCATTTTTCTCCTATTATCGATATCTCTGTCGACATGGGAAATAATTTCCGATTCTCTGTTAGTGGCGCTGATCTTCGCTTGCGTGGTGCTATGACCGTACATAGTGAACCATATCAGCCGCTACGCGCCTCTGGCACTATCAACGTTGCAGAAGGAGTCTACGAAGCCTTTGGGACAAAATTGAATATAGAACGTGGCATCATTAACTTCCAAGGCCCCATTAGCAATCCTAATCTCAACATTCTCGCCATGCGCCGTACCCAGGACGTCTCCGCTGGAGTGGAAGTCACGGGCAATGCCAACCAACCACATATCAGATTAGTCTCCGAACCAAATGTATCGGATGAAGAAAAATTATCATGGATTATGTTTGGTCAAAGCACTAACAATGCCGCAGCTGGGCAACGCAATGCATCGAGCCAGGCACTGGCCTTTCTTGGTAACCTGGGCGGCAAGAAAATTGCCAAAAATATTGGCCTAGATCAATTTTCAATAGGTAGCAGCGAGTCTGGTCTCACTGATGAGCAAGTCGTCAACATTGGTAAGCAGATCACTAATAAAATATCTGTTGGCTATGAGCAGAGCTTGACCGATGCCGCCAGTATCGCCAAAGCAACTTGGCAACTATCACGACGCTGGGCAGTCGTTGCCCGTGCTGGTGCGATCAATGGTCTCAATATTCTCTTTACTACGCGCTATGATTAGAACTGATTGCTGATAGGCTCAATAAGGCGACTAGCTTAAGCGTAAAAATACTGAGAATACAAAGGGAATTTAATCTACACTCATCATCAAATTTCTATTGCAGATAAACGCAGTAGAATCACAGCCATTCTACGCGTTTTAAACGACTATACATCCATGTGCAAGCGATAACGATGCCTCCTAATACCGCTGGATAACTCCAACGCCATACCAATTCCGGCATATATTTGAAATTCATGCCATATAAACTGAAGACCATGGTAGGTATCGCCAGAATGGCTCCCCACCCTGCCAATTTTTTGACGATTTCATTCTGATGAATGGTAATTTGCGCCAAACCAACCTGCATGGCAACCGCAACCATTTCCCGTATGCGATCACTGGTTTCAATCAGGCGCGCAACGTGATCGTGTATGTCGCGATAATATACCCGACCGTCTTTGGCAATCAGGTTTTCGTGAAACCGCATCAATTGATTACAAATATCCAGCAACGGTAGCGCAGCTGTACGCAGTTGAATCAACTGCTGTTTTAGTTGATACAATTCTTTCAGATAGGCCTTTCCAGAAGTATCATAATCAAATAATTGTTCTTCAAATTTCTCAAAGCGATGCTCCAAGTTGTCCATAATAGGAGCGTAATTATCGACGACGAAATCCATAATCGCATATAAAATAAAACTACCTCCATGCAGCATGCGATCCGGCAAACTCTCACAGTGAACTCGTACCTTGCCATAACTGCGTGATGCGCCATGGCGCACCGTCACAATGAAACGTCGACTAACAAATATATGTGTTTCTCCAAATAGAACGTCCTGGCCTTCAATTTCCGCAGTTCGTAGTGCAACGAAGAGCGTATCACCATATTCTTCTAACTTGGGACGCTGATGTGCAGCGTAGGCATCTTCAACGGCCAATTCATGCAAATGTAGTTCTGACTGAATCTTCCGCATAATGGCAACATCTGGTTCTCGCAATCCCAACCAGAGAAAAACTTCCTTGTCATTTTCAAGCTCTTCACTGATGCTATCGAGTGAGATTTCTCGTATTTTTTTACCCTGCTTGTAAAGTGCGCAATTGACAACCATTTCCGCATTTGCCATGTTTCCATCTCCTTATTGCTCAATATGGTGGATAGTATCTTCTATCTGCTCCAATAGAATATCAACCCAATGTCCATCTACCGTGATGTGATAAAAAAGATGACACTATCGTGCTTCGTAGACAGGATGTACTTGAGCTTAACACAATCACTTCATGCCGACTGACATGAAGGCTGTCTTCCCTAGACAGCACCTTCTGTGACCGACTTGCCACGCCCTGCCAGTTCGGCACCAGCATTCTCTGGTAACCGAGTCAAGAATGGTATGGAACATAAAGCAGCAATCCCGACAATCAAGAAAGCAGGCCAGAAATCTTGTTGTACCAACGTGGTATGCCCCTGAAGTTGACTTGATATCTGCAAAGCAAAACCACCTACTACCACTCCCATGCCAACAGATAACTGCTGTGCAACACTGACAATACTGGTCGCCTGACTCAAGTCTCGCGCTTCAATATCCGCATAAGAAAGCGCTCCAAGGCTAGTAAACTGCAATGAGCGAAAACACCCACCAAGCAATAGTACGATAATCATCAGCACGTAAGGCGTCGACTGATTGAACGTCCCGACTGCTGCTAAAGAAATAGCTCCACAGATGCCATTAATGATTAACACCCGACGAAATCCATATCGACTCAAAAAATGCGATGCAATGGTTTTCATGAACATAGCACCTGCAGCTGACACACAGGTTAATAAGCCGGAATGAAAGGCGGTCATACCAAATCCTAATTGCAACATCAGTGGCAATAAAAAGGGCATGGCGCCAATACCGAACCGAAATAAAGAACCGCTCAACACACCGGCCTGCATGGTGGGAATTTTCAGTAGATCAAGATTGATCAAGGGGTGTGGCGTACGTCGTGCATGCCAGACATAACACAGTAACGACAATGTTCCGACAATGACACATATCAGTGATACATCTCCTGATACCATATGCCGTCCTGCCGTTGCCAACCCCATCATCAACAACGAACACCCAAACGCTGACAGAACGAATCCTGGCCAGTCAAGATGCACGATATCTTCAACGTGCGTATTCTGAATAAATCGTGTTGCCAGGTATAAGCCCAATATACCAATCGGGATATTGATAAAAAATATCCAGCGCCAATGAAAATAGGTCGTAATAAATCCACCTAATGGCGGCCCTAAGACTGGACCTAGCATCGCTGGAATAGTCAAATAACTGAGCGCTTTGACCATATTGGCCTTGTCTACACTGCGCAATACCACCAGACGTCCAACTGGCACCATCATGGCGCCGCCCATCCCCTGCAAGAAACGCGCAGCAACAAACTCCGGCAACGTATTGGAAATACCGCATAAGATAGAACCAAGTATGAAGACACAAATGGCAGATCGAAACACCGTCAACGTACCAAAGCGATCTGCCATCCAACCGCTAATAGGGATAAATACGGCAAGGCTCACTAAATAAGAAGTCAATGCCAGCTTCAAAGAAATCGGTTCCACCCCCATATCAATTGCCAACACTGGTAAAGACGTCGCAATGACTGTGGAATCCATATGTTCCATGAACAAAGCGCAAGCAACAATGAGCGGAATAATGAATGTGCGAGGGAAAACCATGGGTATTTACAAAAAGCAAGCCGAATGACATACAGACTGCCATGATGGATAATCTCTCTAGAATATCCTTTCATGACAACCTTGGAAGGTCCGTAGTATACCCCTTAAGTGATAATATTGCCCCACCATTGCGCATCATTATCAATAAACACATCCCCAAAATAGTGCATATTGGTGGCGTTATTCCTCAAAATTATGTTTTCTTCCTTCGATAATGCCTCATTTACGCCAATGAACACCTGTTTTGCCTTGCTTGATGACAATGATGTTACCGCGACTGCACCTATGTCGCGCCTATATACTGGATATCTCGATACACTACACTGCCACGACAGCAATGAACTTTCTGTCGTACTAGCCCGGATGACATCCGAACTACACCATGGTCGGCATGCCATTGTTTTATTTTCGTACGAACTGGGCGCGGCGTTACAGCAGATTCCTACAACAGTACTTCAGCCGCCTTTGGCGAGCATTCTATTCTTCGAGCATTGCGAACATCTCAATAGCACTGACGTCACACACTGGCTTACAGCACAACAGGCCATCTATGTCGATGCTGTTTCATCGACCCTTGCAGGACCAGATGTTGCTGGCATCGCCAATGTCCGCCCGGGCATTGACGAAGAGCAATTCCATGACGCATTGTCGCGCATCCATGATTACATCGTTGCTGGCGACACTTACCAGATCAATTACACCTGGCAACTGTGCTTTGATGTATGGGGCTCTCCTTTTCAACTCTATCGCCAATTACGTGCACGACAACCGGTACCATATGGCGCACTCATTCGGTTACCTGATCAACGCATGATCTTGTCCTGTTCACCTGAACTATTCATGCATCATCAACATGGTCAGATGCGAGTACAGCCCATGAAAGGAACTGCTGCCGCAGCGCATCCTGCTGGCATCACGCCACAACAACGCGAAGAATGTGCAAAAGAAAATGCCAGACGTGCCACCGCTCTTGCCACCGATGAAAAATGTCGCGCAGAAAATCTCATGATCGTGGACTTGTTGCGTAATGATCTAGGGCGTGTCGCCATTCCAGGATCAGTGTCAGTACCACATCTGTTCGAAGTTCATACTTACGGTGATGTGCTGCAAATGACTTCTACCATCATGGCACAATTACGCCCAGAGGCAAGCCTGTTTGACGTCATCTCTGCACTATATCCTTGCGGCTCTATCACTGGAGCACCAAAACGACGTGCCATGCAAATTATCCACGAGCTGGAAACCATGCCACGTGGCCTATATACAGGAGCCCTTGGATGGTTTGATGGGAACAACGGACAAGAAAACAGTAATATCCCAGATTTTTGTCTGTCTGTTCCCATCCGCACACTTGTTCTGCAAGCGCCACATGCAGGAGTTCGTGCAGGCACAATGGGAATCGGCGCAGGAATTGTTTATGACAGTGATAGTCATGATGAATACGCAGAATGCCTGCTAAAAGCAACTTTTTTAACTGCACTGGAAAAACCTTTTTCTCTATTTGAAACGATGCATGCCACACGTGAAGATGGTTGCCGTCATCTTCACTTGCATTTGCAGCGCCTGCGCCACTCTGCTCAGGTATTTGGCTTTCTTTTCGATGAATCAGCCTTACATTCTGCGTTGCTTGAAAAATGCGCTACTCTCCCTACTGGCGTGCCGCATCGTATGAAGCTGACACTAGCACCCGATGGTCAATACCATTTACACGCCGCGATACTCAGTGCTATCGACACACCAGTCAAAGTTTTTATAGCCCGTCATACATGTACTTCTCAAGATTTTTTTCTCCGCCACAAAACGTCCATGCGAGATTTCTATGATCTCGCATGGCAAACGGCTGAAGCATATGATGGCTTCGACATGCTATTTTTTAATGAAAGAGGGGAGCTGACAGAAGGGGGACGCAGCAATGTATTAGTACAGCTGGATGGACATTGGTACACGCCACCATTGAATGCAGGACTGTTACCTGGCGTCATGCGTACGGTGTTGTTGGCCGATCCTGCATGGTCTGTCCAAGAACGCATCATTTCCCTTGCTGACCTACAACAAGCCACAGGCATCCTATTATGCAATGCTTTACGTGGTACCTTGCCTGCTTTTATTGATTGGCAGTTCTCTGAAAAACCAATGCCACCGGCTTCATCATCTTGAATTCAGGGAGTAGGATTTTCTGATTGCATCTGCCGTGACTGCGAATCTGAGAATTTCTGTAAATCAGCAATTTGTTGTGTACTCCAACCACCTCCCAATGCTTTGGCCAACAAGACGCTAGCAGCCATACGATTATTCATGATCGAGAGCGCTTCACGTTCGCTTGCCAGTACTGTTGCCTGCGCAGTAATCACATTGATGAAACTAATCGTGCCAGCCTTATACTGATTTGTCACCAATGCAAGCGCCTGATGTGCCGAAGCCACGGCTTCTGCCTGCACCGCTGCGGCCTGTTCCAGAATACGCAAACTCGCCAGGTTATCTTCTACTTCCTGAAATGCCGTTAGCACTGTTTGCTTGTAAGCCGCTGCTGCCGCATCGTAAGAAGCAATTGCAGCATCACTAGCGGCACGTCTGGCACCGCCATCAAAAATCGTTTGTGCCAACTGTGGCCCCAACGACCAGACGCGTGCGGGCAGAGAAAACCAGTCGGCAAAACTATTGCTCTGATAACCTCCTGAAGCAGACAGCGATAATGTTGGGAAATAGGCGGCACTAGCGACACCAATCTGCGCATTGGCAGCAGCAGCACGCCTCTCAGCAGCGGCAATATCAGGACGACGTTCCAGTAAAGTAGCAGGTAATGCGGCCGGAATCGGTGGTGCAATGCTAGTCAATGGCATTGGTGCGATTGAGAAACTGGAAGCAGAACGTCCTATGAGCAAGGCAATGGCATGTTCCAACTGTGCACGCGTCACCCCATTTTCCAATGCTTGTGTCTGAGCTGACTGTAACTGTGTTTGCGCTTGGATGACATCTGATTTGGCAACAAAACCTGCCGCATATTGGTTCTGTGTTAATTGCAAAGAGCGCTGATAGGCTTGTACCGTATCGTCCAACAACTGCTGCTGTGCATCCAGTACTCTGAGCTGCAAATAATTTTGTGCAACTTGTGCTTGTACGCTTAAGCGTACCGCTGCAAGGTCTGCAGCACTCGCTTGCGCATTCGCCTCATTGGATTCTACCGTACGTCGCACACGACCCCATACATCAACCTCCCAGGCGGCATTAAGAGATGCCGCATAAGTATTACGAACGCCTTTGCTATTTCCATTAGCGGTCGTCGTATTATTTGTGTTCGATGCTCCTGCACCAGAGCGAGTCCCAGACACGCTAGCAGACAATGTGGGGAAGTATGCTGCACGTGCATTCTCTACCTGTGCCATTGCCCCACGAAACTCTGCCTCTGCCTGCGCCAAATTCTGATTCGAAATATTTACCTGCTCGACAAGCGTGTTGAGAAACGGATCATGAAACATCTCCCACCATTTACCATCACCGTTTAACTCGCTTGGCTGTGCAGGTTGCCAATCTTTCATTTCTTTAAAGACCAATGGCGCATCCACCACTTGTGGTCGCACATAATCTGGGCCGGCTGCACAGGCGCATAACAACACTGGCAGTGGTACTGTCAGCAATAAGAAATTATTCCAGTTCATTCGCTTTCTCCATGCAGCCATTCGCTTTATTCACTCCATTAGTTCCATCAATCTGGTCAATCAATCACCTCTGGCTTAACCAGCATCCGGCGTCGCTTCTCGCCGTGCAAACAAACGCTTGCCCCAAGAGCCGAACCGCTCCATATACAAATACACCACGGGAGTCGTATACAGCGTCAGTATCTGACTCACAACAAGCCCACCAACAATGGAAATACCTAGTGGTCGACGTAATTCCGCACCATCGCCCAAACCAATCGCCAGTGGGATCGCGCCTAACAATGCTGCCATGGTTGTCATCATGATAGGGCGGAAACGCCTCGTACAGGCCTCTGCAATAGCATCTCGTGGTGACAAGCCTCGCTCACGTTCTGCTACCAATGCAAAATCGATCATCATGATGGCATTTTTTTTCACAATACCAATGAGAAGAATTACTCCTATCAGTGCAATCAAACTAAACTCGGTACCTGATAACAGTAAAGCCAACAAAGCCCCCACGCCCAAACCGCCGCCC
>JAATGO010000298.1 GCA_015654605.1 Betaproteobacteria bacterium | reverse complement strand
TTGGCATCGAGTACGATAATGCAATTGGCATCTGACATGGAACGCAAAATTCCGGAACCTTGGGCGCCTGTTAAACGTACACTCCAGCGGCCTTTGTCATTTGCATGGAGAATGCCTCGCTGATATTCGGTACGACCTGGTCTTTTGCGGATGGCCACTTCGGATGTAGCGTTCAGTTGTGGCAACGGCGGCACATTGGCTCCGGCCAGTCGGAGCAGAGCATTGCGCACAAAAAAATAAAAACTGATCATGACAGCCACAGGGTTGCCAGGTAAGCCAAACAGGTAGGCTTGCTTGTTTTCTGATGTGATTTGTCCAAATGCCATGGGTCGACCGGGACGCATGGCTATTTTCCAGAACAATACCTGCCCTAAGTCGCTCATGACCTGTTTGGTGTAATCAGCAGCGCCAACGGAGACGCCTCCCGAGGTAATGATGGCATCCGCATTGGTACAGGCACTACGAAATGCTTCTTCTAGTGCTTGTGGATTGTCTCTGACTACACCCATATCGATCAATTCACATCCCAGGCGTGTGAGCATACCGTGTAGTGTGTAGCGATTAGAATCATACACACAACCCGGCGTTAGCGGTTCGCCGACGGAACGTAATTCGTCACCAGTAGAAAAGAAAGCAACCCGTAGCCGTCGTTGTACAGCGACTTCGGCAATACCTAAAGATGCCAACAGACCAATATCTGCTGGCCGGAGGATCTTTCCCTGCTGCAGGGCAGTATGGCCGGCTTTCAGATCTTCTCCGCAGCATCGGCGATTATCACCACGGCGCACTGCATTGGCTGGGATGGTGACAGTACTTGCTGTTACATTTTCTACAAACTCTTGTGGAATGACCGTATCGCATGGTGTGGGTAACACAGCACCTGTCATGATCCGGACACATTCACCGTGGCCAATGATACCGTCGAAATGCTGTCCTGCATGCAGGGTTGTCACAATGCGTAAATGCAAGGATTGATCGTCTTGCAGGTCGTCGCCACATAGCGCATAGCCATCCATGGCAGAGTTATCTTGCGCTGGTACGTCGATGGGGGAAACGATGTCGTTTACTAAGATGCGGTCAAGTGCATTATGGATAGTGATTTTTTCTTGCGCACAAATAGGTTGCACGAAATCGAGAATGATACGTTGTGCCTGTTGTACGTTGAGGTCATTTGGATCGTATGCGGAGATGCAACTGATAATGTCAGATAACGGTTGTTGCTTCATTACTGGTCTACCTGCTGTTGTTGTGAGGGATGATCGGAATGGTGCTGGTTGGTGATAGTGTTTTCCAGCTTCTGCAATTCTTCTATCGTATTGATGTTGCTGAAGGCCTGCTCATACTCAAAATAAACATCAATGGCCTGGATGCTGGAAAACCATTGATCCATTTTTCTTCCTCCATCTTGCAAATAATGTGTCAAGGATGGCAGCATGTCGGTTTTTAATAGACAAAATACGGGATGGCGGCGGTGACTGCCACTGGAAACGGCGATGGCGGCGTTGGCATGTCGTTCGTGTAGATGAAAGGCCAGTTGTGCTACCAGATCCAATGGAAAACAAGGAGAGTCACAAGGCACCGTTGCCAGGTACTCTGTGTCGCAATGCGTCAGGCCACTTTGCAGACCAGCGAGCGGCCCGGCAAAATTCGGGAAGAGATCTGGTAATACCGGCCAACCAAATTGGGCGTAGGTTGCCGTATGGCGGTTTGCATTGATCATCAGGCGTGATACTTGTGGTGTCAGACGCTTAATGGCATGGGTAATGAGGGGTATGCCCTGAAAGAGTTGCAAACCTTTATCGATATCGCCCATGCGCGTTCCACGTCCGCCAGATAGAATCAGCCCAGAAATGGATGCAAGAGGAATAGGGGAATGCATCAGCCACCAATATAAGACATTTCGACTTTGGCAAGCATTGATTCGCTTGACTGTTGTGTACGCAATTCTGAGTAGCGATCAGTACGATGTTGCCACAAGGTAGAAATGGCAGATGCTATCTCGACATCACTATGCCCTGCGTGCAGCAGAGTGCGCAAGTCATGGCCTTGACCGCTGAACAGGCAAGTGTAGAGTTGACCTTCTGTAGATAGACGAGCACGGCTGCAATCGCCGCAGAAGGCTTGTGTCACACTGGAGATGACGCCGATTTCTCCGCTGCCATCACGGTAGCGCCAGCGCTGTGCGGTTTCTCCCCGATAGTTGGGTGGACATAACTCTACAGGCATTTCAGCATGAATCAGCTGTATCACTTCAGAAGAGGGAAGTACTTCATTCATGCGCCAGCCATTAGATGTACCAACATCCATATACTCGATGAACCTTAGAATGAATGGCGTATGCTTGAAATACCGTGCCATAGGAAGTATTTCCTGCTCATTGAGCCCTTTTTTGACGACCATGTTGATCTTGATCGGCCCTAGTCCGACGCGATGAGCAGCTTCTATGCCACGCAATACCTGTGATACAGGAAAATCAACATCGTTCATGCGCTTGAAACAGGTATCATCTAACGCATCGAGTGACACAGTAACGCGGTGTAATCCGGCATCTTTTAACGCCTGCGCATTTTTTTCCAGCAAAGCCCCATTTGTCGTGAGCGTCAGATCAGGTATTTGACCACTGGGGGTTCTTAGATTGTGCAGCATGCCGACTAAACGATCCAGATGCTTGCGTAATAATGGCTCACCACCAGTTATGCGTATTTTTTCTACTCCAAGTTCGACAAATAACTTGGCAATTCTCGTAATTTCTTCAAATGAAAGTAAAGAGCTATTAGGTAAATACTGATAATTTTTATCAAAGACCTGTTTGGGCATGCAATAGCTGCAACGAAAATTGCAGCGATCAGTGACAGAAATGCGTAAGTCGTGCAGAGGGCGTAGCAATGCATCAGAGACGTGAGCCACAGGTTCCTCAGACCTATCATGCCGTACTGTCAGTAGAGACGGCGCAATAGTGTCGATACGTTGTGCGGCATTGTGTCCGTTGAGGATGGGAATAATGCGCTTATTCATCATCTGGCTAAGATAACACGAGTCACAAAAATA
>JAATGO010000162.1 GCA_015654605.1 Betaproteobacteria bacterium | reverse complement strand
TATTCTCTCCTCGGCAAAAAAGATCTCGAATAGGTTCTTAACACTTTTTTTACGCCAGATGCTCCAACCTACATTCGCAGCATCAATCACACGTTGTGTTTCAACTTTCCCCATTTTTAGAACAGTACCGATGACTTCTCCTGTTGCAGAATTATTAACGAAGATTGTTTCGCCGTTATTAGCATCGCATCAGCATCGCACCAGATGCAATTGATATAGCGTTGTTGGCGAAATAAGTCGGGATTTTTTTAGGAAAAGTACAAGAATTTCGTTCTATCGCAATATGAGGAATAAGAAGCCTAAAAATTATCTTTGGAAACATTATCTACCATGCCGGCACTGACATACATTGCTATTTCCTCATTTATTTTTTTACGCATTCCTTCTCTCTAATGTGCTCCCAATCATTCCCCGCTACACAGATCGAATACTACTGACAAGGTCACAGCTCAGTTTCATTTCATCTAGTCACTCCATCTGCAATAGACCTCACGTAAACGCACCAAATTCGATCAAATAGTACAAAAATAGTGCACAAAGAAACGCTCTCCTAAAAAATAGAAATTTCCGTAATGAAATAAGTGTTTCTTTTTTTATACGCCCGAAGAAATATCCGCATTTATCTCAAACAATAAATGAGAATACTTCGCATTTATTGTTACAATTGACCTCGCATAAATTTATAGGAATTTTCTTGTATGCAGTAGAAAGCAAACAAAGAAAAGTCCTCACTAAACGCTGTGCATTAAAAAATTTTGCCAGCAGCCAGCAAAAAGATTCTCCTCCCTCTGCAGAGTCCGATGTAGCCAGCCCACTAATTATTAATTTTGTATGGGAATGGGGTCTACATGAAACACATCAAAAGCCGCAAGCATACGCATGCGCGTTACAATCCAACAATGACTGCCGCTTTGGCAACTGCGTTAATCATCCCTGCCATGGCACATGCACAAACGCAAAATTCGGCCTTGCCAAGTGTCAGTGTCACCGCAACACAAGATAATCCATACAAGGCAGAAAAAGCCTCGTCTACCAAATATACGCAACCATTGGTTGATACGCCGCAAACTATCACGATCATCAAAAAACAACTCATCGATGAACAAGGGGCGACCAACCTGACTGAGGCTTTACGTAACACTCCAGGCGTAGGGACTTTCTATCTTGGAGAAAATGGCACAACTAACACTGGTGATGCTATCTACATGCGTGGCTTTGATACTTCTAGTTCCATTTTTGTTGATAACGTCCGCGATACAGGCTCCATCTCACGCGATATGTTCAATATCTCCCAGGTAGAAGTGCTAAAAGGTCCTGCTGGTACCGATAATGGTCGTGGTTCTCCTACGGGCTCTATCAACTTGGTCACTAAACAGCCTGAACTCAATGACTCTTTTTCTTCTTCATTCACCTACGGTAGCTGGAATCAAAAACGTGCTACCGCAGACTGGAATAAAGTCATTGATGAAGACAAGGGCATGGCTTTCCGTCTAAATCTGATGAAACAGGACAGCGGCGTACCAGGACGTCACGAAGTCAATAATGACCGTTGGGGCATCGCGCCTTCATTTGTGTATGGGCTCAATACCCCTACTCGTATCTTTGTCGATTACCTGCATATCGATCAAGACAATACGCCAGATGGTGGTGTACCAACTATTGGATTACCTGGCTATAACTCACCCGATTCAACGCGTCCATTTATCGCCAACGCACCAGGTGTCGGCTCGGCCAACTTCTACGGTTTGAATAGTGACTATGACAAGGTGAAATCAGACATGTTCACAGTACGTGTCGAACATGATTTTTCTCCTAACGTCAAATTGCAAAACACCACCCGCTATGCCAAAACGACGCAAGACTATCTCTTGACCGGATTTATGGGCAGTGCCGCTAACCTCCTTACACCGTCCCAGACTGACCTATCAGGCTGGACAATCGCGCGCTCTAACCCAACGCGAAAGGATCAATCCAATGAAATTCTGACTAACCAGACTAATATCACAGCAGATCTGGAAACTGGAGCAATCAAGCATACCATCGTCACTGGTATTGAGTTCACTCAGGAAAAACAGCATGCTAATACTTTTACGCGTGCAGGCAACTTACCCCCGGCCAATTTATATAACCCCAATCCATCTGACGTCCCTTCAACTGGCTACAATATGAATCAAACTGGCTATAACGACGGCAAAACCGACACGATTTCAGCCTATCTGTTTGATACATTGAAATTCAATGAAAAATGGGAACTCAATGGCGGGATACGCGTTGATCACTATAAAACAGACTTTTATGGTAACGCGGCCGGGACTGTGACTGATCTCGATACTTCCGGCAATCTGTTTAGCTGGAAACTGGCTGCACTGTATAAACCAACTGATTACAGTAGTGTATACGCTCTGTATGCCACGTCTCAACAGCCTCCTGGAGGCAGTAATTTTACGTTGAGTTCAGCCGCCAACAATGCAGGCAATCCTAACTTTGATCCACAAAAAACCAAGACAGCTGAAATTGGTACTAAATGGGATCTGCTCGACAAAAGACTAGCATTGACCGCTGCGATCTACCGCACACAGGTTGAAAATGAAGTGGAACAAGATCCGACGGATACCACAAAATACTTCCAGACAGGTAAAAAACGGGTCGATGGTATCGAGCTTGGTGTTACTGGTGAGATTACATCTAACTGGGCTGTCAGCGCTGGCTATGCACTGATGAACACCAAAGTTGTCAACGGTAAAACAGCTACAGCGAACGGGGAAAATAATTTAGCCTACACACCAAAACGCTCCTTCACATCCTGGACCACCTACAAACTCCCTTATGGCTTTACGGTCGGAGGAGGGGCTCGTTACGTCAGTTCGTTACTGCGTGGTACTGACGGTGCTGTCGGCACTCCTGCCTACACCAATTCTTACTGGGTATTTGATGCCATGGCAGGCTACGTTGTCAACAAAAATGTTGATCTGAGATTGAACCTCTATAACCTGGCGAACAAGGAATATGTTGCTGCCATCAACAAGAGCGGATATCGTTACACACCAGGTACTCCTCGCGCAGTATCATTGACGGCCAACATCAAATTCTGATGTAATACACTATCTACGCCTCAAGATTAGCGTAGATAGTGGCTGTCGCAGCAGAATCAGCAGGATCAACAAACCCCTCTCATGAGGGGTTTTTCTTCGAGGAATGTTTTTATCATGATGCTACACATACCAGGTGTTCTGTCTCCCGAACAAGTAACACATATCCGGCAGGAACTGGATCGGACAGACTGGGTAGATGGCAAAGCGACAGTCGGTGCGCAAGGTGCCAAAGTAAAAAAGAATCGACAGCTCTCTGAATTTTCGCCAGTTGGCATTGCTTTAGGGAAAATCATTTCAGAAGCCCTAGCCAATAATCCACTATTTTTTGCAGCCACATTACCCAAACGCAGCATGCCGCCACTATTCAATGCTTATGAAGGCGGCGAACACTACGGACTTCATGTCGATGGCGCTGTCCGTGCCATCCCGCAAACCTCAACCAGCTTGCGTACGGACGTATCGTCTACCTTATTCCTCTGTGACCCTGAGAGCTATGATGGTGGCGAGCTCGTCGTCGTCGATACTTATGGCACACATGAAGTAAAGCTTCCTGCCGGTGATCTCATCCTGTATCCATCAACCAGCCTACATCGGGTCGAGCCAGTGACACATGGAGTTCGTGTCTGCTCTTTTTTCTGGACACAGAGCATGATACGCGATGACTGGCAACGCCATTTACTCTTCGAATTAGATCAGAACATTTTTAAACTCAGAGAAAAAATGGGCGATTGTGAAGAAATCGTTGGCTTGACAGGCCTTTATCACAATCTATTGCGCCAATGGGCAGATGTATAAATCTCTATTATTATTCGTCATTGCTGCAATAACTATCAATCATCCTCAGTTCTTATCCTGCATGTCAAACGTGTTATCGAGGCTGCAGTTCAGTCAGGCCAGAGGCTGCCAATGCTCTGAGCCAACCTAAACCAGTTGAAGTTGTTCCTGCCGGTATATATTCGCAACCGATCCAGCCACGATACGCTAGCGCATCAATCAATCGCAACAAATAGGAATAATTCAACTCCCCTGCGTCTGGCTCGTGTCGCTCTGGCACACCTGCAATCTGAATATGACCAATTCCAGCCATATCACGCTGCAGTTTAGTAGCCACATCCCCTTCTACAATCTGGCAGTGATAGCAATCAAATTGCACTTTGATGTTATCAGCTCCCACTTCTGCGCAAATTGATTGCGCCTCATCCTGACGATTCAGAAAAAAACCAGGCATATTGCGCGTATTAATCGGCTCAATCACCAGCGTAAGATCAATCGAGCGCGCCTGCTGTGCCGCATAAGATAAATTGTCCAGATAGACTGCCCTATGATGAGCACGATCCTGTGTCGGCTCAATCAAACCAGCCATCACATGCAAAGTTTGATTACCTAGTACAGCGGCATACTCTAACGCTAGTGCCATGCTACGCTTAAAATCATCCTGGCGCCCAGGCAGTGATGCCAACCCACGCTCGCCACGACTCCAGTCGCCTGCTGGCGCATTGAACAACGCCAGCGTCAAACCTGCGGCATCCAATCGTGACTTTATTTCTTCTACAGCGTAGTCGTACGGAAATAAAAATTCCACACCACTAAACCCATCGTTCGCGGCAGCCGAAAAACGATCAAGAAATGTATATTCGTTATACATCAAACTGATATTCGCAGCAAAACGTAACACTCCAGTTCCCCTAAAATCTCGCACAATTATTACGCGCATGAGATGCGCTCTAAATAAGTGCAGCAATCCTAAACGAAATACTACATCTCCACCACCCGTTATCTCATCCCAAGTATGCCACTGTTGTATACAACAGTGGCATACTTGTTGCTTATTATCCTGTATGCAAGATACCCTACCCATCAAATCCTCCATAAAGATTGCGAACCGCATCATGGAATCTGTATTGGCAAAACAACTTCCTCCCGGCACACGGCTGGTGGAACAACAATTATCCGAACTATTTCACGTTAGCCGAACCCTAATCCGGGAAGCACTCACGCGTATGGTTACCCAAGGAATTGTCACCGTGCGTGCCAGACGTGGTTGGTTCGTCATACAACCCACCCCCAATGATGCACGTGAAGCTTTTGAAGCGCGACGAATCATTGAACTAGGCCTGTTACGGCAAGCGCGTCCTATTGCACCATCAGCCATCCAACGTTTACAGCAACATATTGCACGCGAACAGGCCGCTATACTTGGAAATGACACTGGCGCACGCAGCTATTTATTAGGAGATTTCCATGTATGCTTGTGTGAATGCCTGGGAAACGCACTATTGTCAGATACCCTGCGCGATCTGACCGCACGTACCACGTTAACCGCCATGCTGCATCAATCTTCGGAACAAGCAGAAGAATCTTGCAGTGAACACATCACGATTGTGTCAGCACTGGAATCTGGAAATTTTCATCTAGCAGAAAAATGCATGCATGCACATTTGCAACATGTAGAATCCGGACTGAAAAAAAATAGCGCAGACGATCCGCTCGCTCCTCTGCGTTTGGCACTGACACCCGTATCAGCGGCCAGCAATCCTAAACCAGTCAATACCAGAAAAAAATCTCATCAAGACAGCAACACCCATCCAGCAACAGCTGTACAACACCCATCCTCGACTACAACACCTGGAGAATCCTCATGAAACTCGCAAAAATTTTACTCTGCTTCATCACTGGAGCCATGCTCATTGGTAGCACTACTGCACGCGCCGACGCACTCGCTGACATTCAGAAAAAAGGAGTGCTACGTGTCGCAGTCCCACAAGACTTTCCTCCCTTTGGGTCTGTTAGCACAGATCTCCATCCTCAAGGTCTTGATATCGACGTTGCCAAGCTCATCGCGAAAAAAATGGGGGTCAACATTGAACTGGTTCCTGTCACCAGTGCTAACCGCATACCATATCTGCAAACTAAAAAAGTCGACCTAGTCATCTCCAGCATGGGTAAAAATGCGGAGCGCGAAAAGGTGATCGACTTTAGCGCTGCTTACGCGCCGTTTTTCAATGGTGTCTTTGGCCCTGCCGAACTTAAAGTCAGTGGCCCTACTGATTTATCAGGCAAAACAATCGGCGTCACCCGTGGCTCCATAGAAGACCTGGAACTCTCAAAAATTGCTCCTACCGACGCTACCATCAAGCGTTATGAAGATAATAATGGCACCATCAGTGCATTTCTTTCCAATCAGGTACAACTTGTTGCCACAGGAAATGTCGTTGCAGCTGCAATCATCGCGAAGAATCCACCCAAAAAACCAGAAACTAAATTTCTGATCAAGGATTCTCCATGCGTTATCGGCTTAAATAAAGATGAAAAGAATCTGCAAGACAAAGTCAACGCTATCCTTGCACAAGTCAAAAGTGACGGTACCCTCAATGCCTTAAGTCTCAAATGGCTGGGCTTGCCATTACCTGCAAATATGTAATCACAAAATTAATTCATACCTGTTCGGAACGATCCGCTCATACGCAATCAGTATCGAGCTCTATCTTCCGAACAAACAGAATGTTTAACACGTTTTCGGTATCGGATGCACCATACGTTATTTCTACCCATAACTACATTGAAAAAACATGGCTTACCATTTTGATTTTCTGGCAACGTTTGACTACACCAATGTCCTCGTCAAAGGTGTACTGATCACAATAGAACTCATTGCTATTGGTGGCGTCATTGGTATTGCCGTCGGCATTTTTTGTGCCTGGGCACGCACCCAAGGACCGCTCTGGCTAAAATACCTGATGGGTGGCTATGTTGAACTTATACGCAATACACCATTTCTGATCCAGCTCTTCTTCATTTTTTTTGGTCTACCCAGCATCGGCATTCATATTACTGAAATGCAGGCCGCGATATTAACCATGGTGATCAATCTTGGTGCTTACAGCACAGAAATCATCCGTGCCGGTATTAATGCCATTCATCGGGGACAAATTGAAGCTGCATTAAGTCTGTCGATGACACGTCTGCAAATATTCCGCCACATCATCCTGCGTCCAGCCATGCAAAAAATCTGGCCTGCGCTATCCAGTCAAATCATCATTGTAATGTTGGGCTCGGCTGTCTGCTCGCAGATTGCAGTAGAAGAATTATCGTTTGCCGCCAACTTTATCCAAGGTAGAAATTTCCGAGCATTTGAAGCGTACTTTATCGCTACTGCCATCTATCTACTCTTAGCAATATTACTGCGCCAGCTATTGCGCATCATCGGGGAACGCTACATTACTGCCAGGAGACCAGCATGATCACGTTTTCCCTCTGGGACATCATCCGTAATTTATTATTAGCCGTACGATGGACCATCGTCATGTCGCTTACTGCTTTTATTCTTGGTAGTAGTGTCGGTCTACTCATATTATTCGCTCGCACATCAAAAAAACGAATATTACGCGAAGCCGCTAAGTTGTATATTGAAATCTTCCAGGGGACACCTTTGCTAATGCAACTGTTCCTGATTTTTTTCGGCCTTGCCTTATCTGGTCTAGAGGTACCTGCATGGCTTGCAGCCGGACTGGCACTCACCCTTTGGAGCGCATCATTTTTAGCGGAAATATGGCGTGGCTGCGTAGAAGCTATTCCTCGTGGTCAATGGGAAGCATCCACCGTCCTTTCCATGAGCTATCTGCAGCAGATGCGTTATATCATCCTACCACAAGCCTTTCGTATTTCGATCCCGCCCACTGTCGGCTTCGGTGTACAAATTATCAAAGGCACGGCAGTCACATCTATTATTGGTTTCGTGGAATTATCCAAAGCCGGCACCATCATTACCAACGCCACCTTCATGCCCTTCACTGTATTCGCGATAGTCGGGTTATTTTACTTTATCATGTGCTGGCCTTTATCAAAATACAGTCAATTTCTGGAAAGGAAATTCAATGTCGCTCGTCACCATTGATAATGTCAAAAACTGCTTTGGCGACAACGAAGTCCTTAAAGGCATTCGCCTTGATGTCGAAGCTGGAGAAGTCATTGCCATCATCGGGAAAAGTGGCTCAGGAAAAAGCACACTACTACGTTGCATCAATGGATTGGAAACAATCGATGAGGGTACCATCAACGTCGCTGGTGCTTATCTCGGGACTAGTGAGATTGAACTACGTAAGCTGCGTCTGAAATTAGGAATGATTTTTCAGCAGTTCAATCTATTTCCTCATTTATCTGTGGGGCGTAATGTCATGCTTTCACCCATGATCGTCAAAGGCGTTTCAGAAAAAGATGCTCAGGAATTGGCCAGGAAAAATCTGGAGCGTGTTGGCCTGCTTCAGAAATTTGATAGTTTTCCTGATCAATTATCGGGTGGGCAACAACAACGTGTCGCGATTGCACGTGCACTAGCGATGCAACCCCAGGCACTACTCTGTGATGAAATCACATCAGCCTTGGATCCTGAACTGGTCAATGAAGTACTCAGCGTTGTCCATAGCTTGGCCGATGAAGGGATGACTCTACTCATGGTCACGCACGAAATGCGCTTTGCTCGTGAAGTTTGTGATCGTGTCGTGTTCATGCACCAGGGAAAAATTCATGAAATAGGAGCCCCGGAGGAAATTTTTAGTAACCCTCGTACTCCAGAGTTACGTCAATTTATTGGAATGACGCCAATCTAACCTGGGCCGTGTGATCACCACACGGCCAACAATAAAACACTGACGAAACATGCTTTTCTCTACCACGGTGATGCTTAGGCATCCCATCAAAAAATTATCAATAACAGGCAATAAATACCCTTTTTCCCTCCGTTAATAATTTGGCAATGTTGCTCTCAGATATATTCTGGCGCACACTATGCATCTCTGCCGCTTCCCAGGACGGCATTCTTTTAAGAGAGATTCATGGACCATATCCCAAGCCCAATGCACATCGAAGGCTTACATGACATTGCAACAGGAACCATTAGTTACCTCATTATGGATACGGCTAGTCAACAATGTGCATTGATTGACACTGTACTGGATTACGATTCCAAATCAGGAAAAACGACCACTGGTAATGCAGATCGATTAGCTGCCCGTGTACGTGAACATCACGCTACGGTAGAGTGGCTCTTGGAAAGCCATGTCCATGCAGATCATCTTTCTGCAGCCCCTTATCTACAAGGTCTATTTGGTGGTAAGTTAGGCATTGGCAACCACATTACCGAAGTGCAGCATGTTTTTGGAAAATTATTTAATACTGGTAGTGACTTTGCGCAGGATGGCAGCCAGTTTGATCATCTGTTTGTCGATGGAGAAGAATTCACCATTGGCACACTGCATATCACTGCCATGCACACTCCTGGCCATACACCCGCCTGTATGACCTATCTGGTCAATGATGGCATCTCGATGGCAGCATTTGTAGGCGACACCTTATTTATGCCCGACTATGGAACAGCACGCTGTGATTTCCCCGGTGGCGATGCACACACTTTGTACCATTCCATTCATAAAATACTCAGTCTGCCACCACAAACGCGGCTCTACATGTGTCATGACTACCCGCCCAATACTCGTGAAATCCAATTCGTCAGCACTGTCTAACAAGAACGTAAACACAACATCCACATACATGAAGGCATTACAGAAGAAGCCTTCGTTGCCATGCGGATAGCACGTGATTCTACACTAGACACACCTGAGTTAATACTACCAGCAGTACAGGTTAATATGCGTGCTGGCCATCTGCCGACGCCGGAAGACAACAATATACATTATCTAAAAATTCCAATTAACGTATTCTGAGATCCCTCAAGTTTCTCAAGCTCCTCATTGTGCAGTGACATCTTTTCGTGACATCTACTTTTAATCATTCCATGGAGACACCCTCATGAATACATCTTCTATCCCTAATCACTGTATGCCTCTCTCATCACCAATCAGTATTGGTGAAGCCACACACGACATTGTCATCGTTGGTGGAGGTGCGGCAGGCATAGCTGTGGCATCCAGTTTATTGAAGCGATGTGCAGATTTAGACATCGCCATTATCGAACCTGCCGATGTCCATTACTACCAGCCAGGCTGGACTATGGTCGGCGGTGGTATCTTCTCGACAGAGGATACGGTACGTAGCATGGCATCAGTCATACCAAAAAAAGTACACTGGCTAAAATCGCGTGTAGAATCATTTAAACCAGAGCGTAATGCTGTTATACGTGATCACAGTCGACTCATCCAATATAAACAAATTATTGTTTGT
>JAATGO010000186.1 GCA_015654605.1 Betaproteobacteria bacterium | reverse complement strand
CGGAGTGTGCGCATGTTACTTGCCGTATGTCAGGCACAAACAGATAAGATTTATGCACATCTTGACGCGTATGGAGTTTCGGTCAGCCTTGTCTATCGGCTTGAGCGTATGCGTGCACAAATTAGTCGCATGGGGAGGTTGATTGATGTACGTTCCGCTGTATGGGACGGGCATGGTGCAAGTCGCGTCAGTCTATTATTGTCGGATCTGATTTCTGCGCATCACAGTAAGGCATCCATTCGTGAATTGATTCGTCGTAGCTTTTCTCTATTGGCGCGTAAGATGGTCGAGCGTCATGCTGATCATGGAGAATATTATATTGCACGTGATGGTATAGCATATCGAGCCATGCTGAAAGCTGCTGTTTATGGTGGCTGCATTACTGCACTAACAGTTGTTATTAAATATGCGTTGGGCGCATTAGGGTTGGCGCATTTTTTTGAAGGGGTATTTGCAGCCATTAACTATAGTCTCAGTTTTTTGCTGATTGCTGCTGTAGGAGGAGTTCTGGCAACTAAGCAGCCTGCCGTGACAGCTCCAGCGTTGGCGGCAAAAATGGGGGAGTTGGATAATGCGGAAGGTTTGCGTGACTTGTTGTCAGAAGTTGCCATGTTATTGCGTTCCCAGGCAGCGGCAGTTTTTGGGAATGTGGTGTCAGTTGTCCCTGTTACTTTGCTTGTTGTATGGGGCGTAAAAGCATTTACGGGGAGCGCACTCATGGATCCAGCGCATGCACATGCAGTATTGCAACAATTTTCCATTATTGGACCTACACCGTTGTATGCGGCATGTACTGGCATTTTGCTATGGCTATCGAGTCTGGCGGCTGGTATTGCTGACAATTGGTTCGCATTGCGTCGCTTACGCGAAGCGTTGGCGCATCAGCGGCGGATGGTGCATGTATTGGGTGCTAATCGTGCGGAACGCTGCGCTGCCTGGTTGGAGCGTAATGTGTCTTTGATTGTTGGCAGTATTTCATTAGGTGTGTTGCTTGGGATGACACCTGTACTAGCACAATTTTTTGGAATCCCATTTGAGGTACGTCATGTGACGTTGGCAGCCGGGACCCTTGCAGCGTCGGTCGCTGGACTTAATACAGAGGTATTGATGAACTCGTCTTTCTGGCTGGCGGTCAGTGGTGTGGCGATCATCGGAATCTTGAATGTAGGAGTTGCGTTTTCTTGTGCCATGGCATTAGCATTACGTGCACGTGATATTCCTGCTCGTGTGCGTCGACTGGTATTTCGGGCTGTTATACGGCGTTTTGCGGTAGCACCAACATTCTTTTTCTTTCCAGAAAGAAAAAAGAAAGAAAAGAAATCCAAGGGTAGCGCTACCTCGTAGAGAGTTGGTTAAATTGAGCGAGGCAACAATTTGAAAACAAATGACGTCAGAGTAAACGTCGTATATTTTCTATGTAGGCAGCTCCATCAGGAGGCGAGCCATTGCGCTGAGCGGTCCATATCATTTGCCCCAGGCATTCCATGATGTCGTGATGTGCCTCGTGTTCCGAATTGCGTTTTTTTGCCAGTGCTAGATAGACGGCATGAATTCCACGTGGCTGGTCAATCGAAATTTGCTCGCTGATAGACAGATGCATGGACAGATGTAGAAAGGGATTGGATTGCCCTTGCTCCACAGCGTACTCTGCAGTTAGTGCCTGTTCTATATCTGCGAGATCTTCGTGGTATTCAGGATGTTGCACGATCCAGTCGCGGGCAATGGCTTCTAGGGGCGTTAGAATTTCTCCAGCACGGTGTTTGCGAAAAGTTTCGCAAAAAAAGCGGCGGACATCATGTTGCGAAGGATTGAACATTATGACAAGAAAAAGAATCTAGGTTCATTATTGTACGTCGGATAATGAAAACCGTTTGAAATGGCAAACTGAAATGGCAAACTCGGTATAGCATAGGCATGGAAACTACACTCCCTTTTGAGGTAAGGGCGTTTTCTGTTTATACTCACATAAATCAGAAATGATGCAGTTCCAACATAATGGTTTACGTGCGATGCAAGTGTAGCGCCCATGTAGAATCAGCCAATGGTGGGCATCTTGCTGGAATTCGGGGGCAACAAATTTCATTAGCTTTCGTTCAACTTCCTCAACATCTTTGCCTGGAGCAAGTCCTGTGCGGTTGGATACACGGAAGATGTGTGTATCTACAGCAATGGTAGGATGGCCAAATGCGGTATTGAGTACAACATTGGCCGTTTTGCGCCCAACACCAGGAAGAGCTTCAAGTTCTTCCCGTGTCTGAGGGACTTCACCATGGTGTTGTTCGAGCAGAATGCGGCAGGTTTCGATGATATTTTTGGCCTTGGTTCGGAACAGGCCGATTGTCTGAATGTAGGGGATGAGAGTATCGATACCCAGTGACAGTATTGCTGCAGGCGTATTTGCGACAGGATATAACTTACGGGTAGCTTTATTGACCGATACGTCGGTTGCTTGCGCCGATAGCAACACGGCGATGAGTAACTCAAATGGCGTTGTATATTCTAGTTCGGTAGTGGGGTGCGGATTGGCTTTGCGTAAGCGTTCGAAGATTTCTTGCCGTTTTTCCTTATTCATGATCTATGCTCTCCTGCTTTGCTGGCATTTTCTTTTTTTATGCGAGCTCTCTCAATAGCAGCTTCAATGATGGCTTTTTTACGATCTCGTTCGGCTTTTTGTTCTGGTGT
>JAATGO010000053.1 GCA_015654605.1 Betaproteobacteria bacterium | reverse complement strand
TGACAATCAGGCACATCCTGATCAAGATAAACTTCGAAAGCGGTATTATTCGCTCGCTGCTTATTGAGTGTCCCCCAAAAACTCCCTGCTCGCCATTCAACGCTGATTTTCGTAAGAGATGCTATCAGTGATGCGTTATCCGGTCGTACTGCAAAAACTAATATACGCCGACTTTGAGCAGGTAATCGCGCAGAAAATTTCTGCCATTCAGGCAGTTTTAATAACTCATTCAGAAAAGTATCATCATGCACTGCTGCATCACATGCCCCTGTACGTACTGCCAACAAAGAATCTGCAGGAGCTGGGTAGACTTTTTCAATTGCACCATATTGCGCTGCTATTTGCCCTACCCAGGCACCTCCTTGTGCTACACACACGGTACGGCCTTTTAACTGCTGCCACTGGCGAATGTCAGTATCTGAGCGCATGATTGCCATCGCACCTGCAGTATACCCAGTGGGGATTAGTGTCGCATTGCGCTGCAAGGCATGAGTATCGTCCTCATCCACTAATACCAACACGACATCAGCCGATCCGGTTTGCAATAACGATGCAGCGCTCTTGGTATCGGCTTTGATGATGCGAGAAGTTAACTGCAAACGTTTTGCGACAAATTCCGCCAATGTCGTTTCCGGACTTTCTGGAGTTCTGAATTTAGTGCCTGCCACATAAGGAGGTAATGGATAAGACACCCCTGTCAATAACGTGCCCGACTGAGCAGGACCTGCTTTATCAGCCGCTAGTACAGGCCAACAGACCGTCGTGAATGCTATCGAAATAACACCAGCCCTGAATACAAAAGAAAATTTCGACAGTAATTTCGGCATTGATAACTTCATGTTTACACGTATTGATAACGCAATAGACGATGTTTCAGGTTTTCCAAGATCAATTGATCAATCAGTGCAGCAAGAATGGCGATCGTCAAGATATTTGTCATGACACCGACCATATCAGCCGTCTCACCTGCATATGCTAGTGTACGCCCCAAACCTTTCCCAAATCCAACCAACATTTCAGCTGAAATCAATGCCCGCCAGGCATTACCAAATGCCAGTTGTGCTCCTGTAATGAGTTCTGGCATCACCGCCGGTAAATATACGCGACGCAGCATCGCCCATCGCGTCGCCCCCATGACACGGGCAACCGACACATGCACCTGCAATACACTTTCCGTCGCATTCATCACAGATAACGCTGCGGGGAAAAATGCGGCGATGGCGACTACAACGATGATGGGCAAATTCCCAAACCCCATCAAAATCAGGAACAAAGGAACCCACGCAATGGAAGGAATCGATTGCAAAATGACAATCGCCGATTTCAGCACTTCACGGAAAAAGAATAATACGGCACCCAATAAACCAAACCCGATTCCGAATAATAAGGCAGCGCCATAACCAGCACCAAGTCGCGTTAAGCTACCCCATAAGGCAGTACGAAAGGTCGGCGACTGAACTTCTTCCCACAGGCGGGATAAAACAGTGGGTACCCCCGGCATCAAAAAATCTGGTAGGCACCATGCTGCAATCTGCCATAACAGCAAAATCAAAATGATGGCCATTGCCATGGCGAATCTTTTTTGAAATCCCTTAATACGATATTGACTGGCGCTCATTACATCTCTGCTAATAATAATGGTGAAGTACGTGAAACTCTCGCATCACGCCGACATAAAAACATAATGGCTGGCATATTGCCAGCCATTATGTTGACAAAACCCCAGTGTATCAAAGCTTACGTGCTTTTTGCCATGAAAGATCAACAACGCTATGCACGTCAAACGGTGTACCGTCACGTGTTTTCAACGATCCCTGATTTTGTAGGATATCTGCTATTTCCTGCATACGCGCCTGTTCCTTGTCACCCAGCTTGGCGTTGAAAGTCTGACTCTTGATGGCATCACGAATCACATCTTCTCGTAACAATTCACCGTGTGTCAGCGTTTTCAGCGTTGGCTCCGCAATAAAATAGCCAGCGATCAATTTCGCAGCATCATTTGGTTTATGCTGTAACAAGCCAATTGCCTCCCGTTGCGCATCCAATGATTTCCAAACAGCCTCCTTACGCTTGTTCAACGTTGTCCCCGATGTAATCACTACCATACAAGGAAAAGGCCACACTGCACCAATTTCATAGATCTGCTTCACTGGCGCAATCAACTGTGCAATACGTGCTTGCGGTTCAAATAAGAAAGCCGCATCTACCCGTTTGCCTACTAATGATTGCACTGCGACTTGCGGACTGACACCAACAACAGTGACATCGTCTGCTTTCAGACCTGCGTCCTTAAATACGACCCCTTTTAATACAACATCTGCAGTACTACCTTCAGCTTGCGAAGCCAAGGTCTTTCCCTTTAAATCTGCGACCCGACTGATTCCAGAGTCGTTGCGTGCCACAATGGCGTGGTATCCCTGCTGTGCACCGTTAACCACTTTCAAGTCAGCACCCTTAGATGCCCAAGCAACTGCGTTCGTAAATCCCAACACACCACTGTCAAGCTGACCACCCACAATCGCTTTGATCAAGTCAGTACCAGAATTGAATTCGATCAATTCCACGTCCAGTCCGTACTTCTTGTACAAGCCAGCCTCATACGCCACCATCGCCTGTGCATCATCCATCACACGTAAATAGCCAATCTTGAATTTCTCTGCAGCAGATGCCACGTTGACCAATACTAATGTCAGCAACATCATCACAAGAAAACGTATTTGTTTC
>JAATGO010000328.1 GCA_015654605.1 Betaproteobacteria bacterium | reverse complement strand
GTGCAGCCCTCGCGGCGGCCGAAGGATGGACGTTACGGTGAAAATCCCAATCGCATGCAGCATTACTATCAATACCAAGTCGTTTTGAAACCAGCTCCAGAAAATATTTTAGATCTCTATCTGGGCTCGCTGACAGCACTTGGCCTGGACTTATCAGAAAACGATGTGCGCTTCGTGGAAGATGACTGGGAAAATCCAACGCTAGGAGCCTGGGGACTAGGTTGGGAAGTCTGGCTCAACGGCATGGAAGTGACGCAGTTCACCTATTTCCAGCAAGTCGGTGGACTGGACTGCAAACCCGTTTTGGGCGAAATCACTTATGGTATAGAACGTTTAGCCATGTATCTGCAAGGCGTGGAAAATGTCTATGATCTGATCTGGACTGAGTGGATGGAAAACGGTACCAAAAAACGTTTGACCTATGGCGACGTCTTTCATCAAAATGAAGTCGAGCAATCGACTTTTAACTTTGAGTATTCCAACACAGAGTTTTTATTTTCACTATTTAGCAATTATGAATCCGAAGCTAAGCGTCTGATCGAAGTGCCGCTGGCATTGCCCGCATACGAAATGATTCTGAAAGCAGCTCACACGTTTAACCTGCTGGATGCACGTGGCGCCATTTCCGTAACAGAACGCGCCGCCTACATTGGCCGCATACGTAATCTGTCACGGGCAGTCGCACAGGCTTATTACGCATCGCGTGAGCGCCTCGGTTTTCCTATGCTCGAAAAAGATAAGAATGCCCAGACAGCATAACACTGACACGATATAACAATGTATCACTCCAGACGCCGCATCGTCCTGGCAACTGTGAGAAACAAGCAAGATAAAGACAATGACTGACACCTTACTGATAGAACTGCTGACCGAAGAATTGCCATCCAAAGCACTCGCCAAACTCGGTGATGCATTTGCCAACAGTATTTTCAACGGGTTAAAAACACGCGATTTTCTAGATGCCGATGCCGTCGCTACCAGCTATGCAACACCTCGTCGGTTGGCTGTTGTCATCAGCAAGGTGCGTGCAACCTCTCTCGACAAAGCAATGCGCGAGAAAGTATTGCCCATCTCAGTTGCACTGGATGCCGATGGCCGCCCTACTGCTCCCCTTGTCAAAAAATTGGCAGCATTGGCAGCACAAACAGGCGCCACCATTATCACGCCAGATCAACTTGAACGTGCCGTAGACGGCAAAGCAGAAAGTTTCTTCTACGCCTACACTGCCAAAGGTAACTCACTACTTAACGGTTTACAAAACATACTTGAAGAAACCATCACTAAATTACCGATTCCTAAACTCATGAGCTACCAGCTCCAAAGTGGCAGTAATATCGGTGACACCGTACACTTTGTGCGACCAGCCCACCGATTACTTGCCCTGCATGGTGCCACCGTAGTACCTATCCATATTTTGGGTCTGGATGCAAGTAACCAGACGCAGGGGCATCGCTTCCTCTCACAAGGTGTCATGACTATCGACAGTGCAGAAACCTATGTCGATATTCTCACAACCAAGGGTAAGGTCATTCCGAGTTTCAATACCCGCAAAGAAAAGATTCGTGCAGACTTACTAGCGCATGCCGGTGCTGACACAGTACTGATGCCAGAGGCATTACTTGATGAAGTAACCGCACTAGTAGAGTGGCCCGTTGTTTATGAATGTCATTTTGAAGATGATTTCCTGAGCGTACCGCAAGAATGTCTGATCCTTACCATGCAAACCAATCAGAAATATTTTGCACTCACTGACAGTCATGCAACACTACGCTCACGCTTCCTGATTGTTTCCAATATTGATACAACGCGACCACAACACATTATTGAAGGAAACGAGCGCGTCATACGTCCTCGCCTATCGGATGCCAAATTCTTTTTCGAGCAAGATAAGAAAAAAACGTTGGCCGAACGTATTCCTCTTCTGGCTAACGTGGTCTACCACAACAAACTCGGCAACCAATTACAACGTAGTGAGCGCGTACAAGGATTAGCCGTGACTGTCGCGAATCTACTTGGCAATAATGTCGATTTTGCAGCGCGCGGCGCCATGCTGGCAAAAACAGATTTACTCACAGATATGGTAGGTGAATTTCCTGAACTGCAAGGTGTTATGGGTTACTACTACGCGCTTGCTAGTAAAGAAAAACCAGAAATCGCTCAAGCCATTAAAGAACATTATTATCCGCGTTTTGCTGGTGATCAATTACCGTCAACACCGCTAGATTGCGCTGTTGCCTTAGCGGATCGCATTGATACCTTAGTAGGAATTTTTG
>JAATGO010000222.1 GCA_015654605.1 Betaproteobacteria bacterium | reverse complement strand
TGGTATTGGAGCAGTTACCTAATACTCCGAAATTTGATAAAGAAGCACGAGAAACTTTGCTTGACGTGTTTCGTGATGCAGCTGATTTTTGGTCAGAAAAAAAAGTAGCTTTTCGTGTTTTTTACTCATTCCAATAAAAATGTAGTGGATTGCGTTTGCTTTTCTCAGATTACGGCTATAACAGTGTGTAAGCGGTTACAATGCGCAGCATGAAAAGTATTGTGATATTAATTTCAGGGCGTGGCAGCAATATGGAGGCAATTGTCCGCAGCCTGGAGGCGGAAAAATGGCCGGCCAGGGTCGCTGCTGTGATCAGCAATCGCGAAGATGCTCCAGGACTTGATTTTGCCCGTAGGTACCAGATTCCGACGGTTGTCGTTGCTAATCGGGATTATGCAACGCGAGATCAATTTGATACAGCATTACAAAAGGTCATAGACAACTTTCATCCTGACTTGGTCGTGCTTGCTGGTTTTTTACGCATTTTGACAGCAGATTTTGTTGCCCATTATGCTGGGCGTATGCTCAACATCCATCCGTCATTACTGCCTGCTTTCCCTGGTTTGGCAACGCATCGGCAGGCGTTAGTTGCGGGCGTGTCATTGCATGGCGCGACAGTACACTTCGTTACAGCTGATCTTGATCATGGACCAATTGTGACGCAAGTGGCCGTCCCTGTGTTGGCTGACGATAGCGAAGAAACCCTCGCCGCCAGGGTGCTGCAGCAAGAGCATGTGATGTATCCTCGTGCAGTACGCTGGTTTATCGAGGATAGATTGCGATTGGAAGGTGGGCGAGTCCATCTTTCTCCAGAAGTATCGGATGCGCATCTGTGAGACGCGCACGTAAACATAATATTGCAGCCAATTTTACGAAGGATGCCGCATGAGATTGCCTCCAGCAATCATTAGCCATATGGAAGCACTATTGCGTGAAGTATTGCGCTTTACTGGTCCTGCAGATGTGACATTGTCACGCTATTTCCGAGAGCATCCAAAACTGGGTGGGCGTGAGCGAGGTGTTTTGGCAGAAGCCATATATGGTTTACTGAGAAACCGTTCGGTCTACACCAATTTCGCAGAGGCAGGGGTAGGAGCCATGATGCGTCGCATGGCGTTGCTGGGACTGGCAGATGCAGTAGGTGTTGAACCACTGGCCGGATTGTCAGAGGAAGAGATGCAGTGGCTGCAGCGCACAGCACAAATTGACCGCACGCAGCTTCCCGTTGTCATGCGAGCCAATCTGCCACAATGGTTGTTTGATAGGCTGGTTGCACGTGACGGTGAGGCGGCGACTTTAGCATTGGCTGATGCATTAAACCAGCCAGCGCCGCTGGACTTGCGCGTCAATATTGTGAAAGCAAACCAAGAAGATGTCATGAAGGCGCTTGCCGTTGCGCCGATTTTGTCGGAGCCAACTCCTTATGCTCCATATGGATTGCGCGTATTGAAAAAACCTGCATTGCAGAATCTGGCGTTATTTAAGGAAGGTCATATTGAGGTGCAGGATGAGGGAAGCCAGTTGTTGGCACAAGTAGTAGGAGCCAAGCGTGGTGAAATGGTGGTTGATTTTTGTGCTGGCGCTGGTGGCAAGACTTTAGCTCTTGGTGCGGCAATGCGCAATACGGGGCGGCTGTACGCATTTGATGTATCAGAAAAACGCCTGGCCAAATTAAAGCCGCGTGTGGCGAGAAGTGGGTTGTCGAATGTGCATCCAGTATTAATCGCTCACGAGAACGATGCCAAGGTAAAGCGGCTGGCAGGGAAAATTGATCGTGTTTTAGTAGATGCACCTTGCAGCGGATTGGGGACTTTGCGCCGTAATCCAGACATGAAATGGCGTCAAACAGCGGCAACAATAGAAGAGATGCATGCAAAACAACTGGCCATTCTTAACAGCGCTGCACGATTAGTCAAGATTGGTGGACGCTTAGTCTATGGTACTTGTAGTTTTCTGAGCGAAGAAGATGAAGATGTTGTGAGTGAATTTTTACAGGCACATCCAGATTTTTCTCTCATTCCTATGAAAGACGTATTGGCCGAACAAAAAATCCCATTGGAAATGGATGACTATCTCAAATTGTTGCCTCATTTGCATCATACAGATGGTTTTTTTGCCGCGGTACTGGAGAGAAAAAAATAGTTATGTTGCTAGTTTGGGATTGCGGTATCAGCGTAGTAAGCCCGTATTTTGCTATTGTGAAAAAAATGACAAGACGTGTGATGTTGGTGGCCTTATTCGTGTTGGCTTGTACGGCGGTTACAACACATGCCGATCAAAAAAATATTCCTCAAGTCAAAGTTGCCGAGGCAGCCAAGTTACCTGCGGTAGAGGCTGCTTTTGTTCCAGGAGATGATATTGAGAGTATCTTGTTGTCAGAGTTTGCTCGGGCCAACAAGCAAATCTTAGTACAGGCTTATCTACTGACTAGTGTCCCATTGGTGAGCGGTTTGATCGAAGCACACCGTCGTGGTGTCCAGGTATTGGTTTTGGTGGATGGCGGTCAATTAGGTAGGAGAGGACGTAAGCAGTTAGCTCGTATGGATGGTGCAGGCTTGCCAATTTGGCTAGAAAATAAATATAAAAATGCCCACAACAAGCTTATTGTTCTTGATGCAGGAACGGATAATGCCACTGTGATCACGGGAAGTTATAATTTCACATGGTCTGCACAACACACCAAAGCAGAAAATATCTTAATCATAAGAAGAAATATCGCCTTGGCTGCGCAGTATGCTGCTAATTGGCAGAAGCATCGTGCTGAGGCACAATCCTATTCTCAACAAAGGTAACAGCGCGCGTGGTAGCAGATTTTTACAACATGTGGTTTGGTGACATCACTTTAGCGGATCTTTGGTGCCAGGTTGGTGTGATCGGTGCGTGTTTTGTTGCGGGGTGGAGCTTATCATGTCTGATACGAAAAGCATCTTCATTGTCAGGTGAGCAACATAGTGTTGTACGTATCAGCTTTAAAAGTTTTATACGTGTACTGACGCCCTTACTTATTCTGATTTTTTTGGGGCTGACGAAATGGTTGTTGATACACTTTCATCTGCCTGTGAACCTATGGGGAATTATGTTCCCGCTGATGATTTCGCAGGTGGCAATGCGTTTTGTCTTTTACATTCTGCGTGGAATTTTTGTACGGGATACGAGTGCCACTATTTTTTTGCCATTGTTTGAGAAGGTATTTGCTGCATTAGTTTGGATTTGTGTCATTTTATACATTACGGGCCTGTTGCCCGGATTGCTTTTACGCCTTGATAGTATCGTCATTCCCTTAGGGCGCAATAATCAGATATCCTTGCTTACTATTTTGCAAGGTAGTGTATCAGTGCTGGTGGCATTAATGATCGCCCTATGGCTAGGGGCGTTGTTGGAACAGCGCTTGATGCGGTTGAGCACCATGCATTCGTCATTACGAACCGTGGTGGCGCGTTTGGTTCGAGCCATGTTGATTTTATGCGCAGTGTTGTTTAGTTTGTCTCTGGTTGGTATTGACTTGACTGTATTGTCGGTGTTTGGCGGTGCTCTTGGTGTCGGTCTTGGTCTGGGAATGCAAAAGATTGCAAGTAGCTACGTTTCCGGCTTTGTTATTTTATTTGAGCGTAGTATGGTCATTGGTGACATGGTCAATGTGGACACCTATTTGGGTAAAGTCACACAGATTAATACTCGTTATACAGTCCTAGAAGGGTTGGATGGAATTGAGTCCGTGTTGCCCAATGATATTTTTATGACCAGTGTTGTTCAAAATTATTCACTGACCCATAAAATAATACGTCTTGCCACACGAGTAACTATTTTGTACCAGGAAGATGTCGACGGTGTCTTGTCATCCCTGGAAACGGCCACACTTAGTGTCGAGCGGGTATTGAAAAAGACCTTACCCCAGGCGTTGTTAATCAAAATTGGGCCGGATGGCCTTGAGTTGGAGGTTGGTTTTTGGATATCAGATCCAGAGAACGGGCGCTTGAATGTGTTGTCTGATGTTAATAGAGCCATTTGGCGCACGCTTCAGGCTCAAGGGATACGAGTGGCGTATCCTAAGCGAGACATAAGGGTTGCAGACCAGCGCAGCTTTGAGCAAAAGTTTCGAGAAAATGAAAGTTGTATGCCAAAAGTTGTATAATCAAAGTACAATGCCGGAAGTTAGATGAAAATAGCAAGTTTTTAGTGGCTAGTAGTGTTGTGCATCAATAGTGATAGTGTTTTTTTGGAGTAGTAGAAATGATTACGGATACCATTCTGGATTTTCTAGCGCATGGCTTGTTGCATGCAACTGGTTGGCAGATTTTTTTCTTCACGCTGATAGTAACGCACATTACGATTGCGGGAGTGACTATTTACCTGCATCGTTGCCAGGCGCATCGCGCTCTAGATTTACACGCGATCCCCAGCCATTTCTTCAGATTCTGGCTTTGGTTGACAACAGGCATGGTGACTAAGGAGTGGGCAGCGATTCATCGCAAACATCATGCTAAATGTGAAACAGAAGAAGATCCACACAGTCCGCAAACGCGTGGTATCAAAAAAGTATTTTTTGAGGGGGCGGAACTATATCGTGAGGAAGCCAAAAACGCGGAAACAATGGAAAAATATGGGCACGGTACGCCAGATGACTGGCTGTAACACCATGTTTACTCCAAGTTTGGCTGGCAGGGTGTCACGATCATGTTGTTTATCGATATCGCTTTGTTTGGCATGATCGGTTTGACCGTGTGGGCAGTTCAGATGGCTTGGATTCCTATTACTGCAGCAGGTATTATCAATGGCATTGGGCATTATTGGGGATATCGCAATTACGATTGCAATGATGCTGCGACCAATGTGTTTCCTTGGGGGATCATTATTGGAGGCGAGGAGCTTCATAACAATCACCATACATTTGGAACATCGGCCAAACTTTCTTCGAAATGGTACGAATTTGATATCGGTTGGATGTACATTCGCATTCTGGAAATGATGGGGTTGGCCAAGGTCAAAAAAATTGCTCCAGCACCTAAATTCAACCGGAAAAAATTGGTGGCCGATCTAGATACATTACAGTCTGTGATTGCCAATCGTTATGACGTGATGGCCAAGTATGCCGTGTCACTCAAGCGTGCTTGGCATGATGAACTTGAGCACCTGGCAGAGAAAGCAAAATTAGAATCTCGCTTTCTGAAGTCTGCAAAGAAATTATTGCAGCATGAGCCAGCCAAATTAGGCGCAGGCCAAAAGCAGCAATTATCGGAATTATTTTTGCATAGCAAGGCATTGCAAACGATGCATGAAATGCGAGTGGAGTTGTCAGCAATTTGGGAGCGCTCGCATTCGACGCGTGAACAATTGCTACACCAATTGCAAGACTGGTGTATGCGTGCAGAAGCTTCTGGTATTCAGGCGCTACGCGATTTTGCTCTGCGCTTACGTAGCTATGCTTAATGGTTATCTGTAGTCGTGACGTAAGGGCGTCAAAGTGGTTGTGTGTAGCTGGTGAGGAGGTTAAAGCCAGCTATAGATAATAGATAGTACAGATTAGAAGATAGAAGACTTTTCTATTTTACTTTACCGCGATAGCACGACGCGTATAAAAAATGGTGGTAGTTCAAATTTTGAACTACCACCATTTTTATATCTTGCTTACCTATTGTAGAAAACAAGACAAGAGAGATTTATTTAATCTTGGTCTCTTTGTATTCGACGTGCTTGCGTGCCTTGGGATCGAACTTCATGATCGCCATT
>JAATGO010000301.1 GCA_015654605.1 Betaproteobacteria bacterium | reverse complement strand
GCCTGTTGCTTTGGTCGTTGCTTTGGCCTCTGTCAAACGTGCTTGTGCCAAAGTGAACCAGGATTTGGGTAAGCTTGATCCGAAAAAAAGTACGGCGATTATTGCGGCTGCTGATGAAGTGATCAATGGTTTGCATCCAGATGAATTTCCTTTGTCAGTATGGCAAACAGGATCGGGTACGCAAAGCAACATGAATATGAATGAAGTGCTGGCGAATCGCGCATCTGAATTACTCGGAGGTGTGCGTGGTGAAGAGCGATTGATACATCCCAATGATGATGTCAATCAAAGCCAGTCATCCAATGATATTTTCCCGACAGCGATGCATGTTGCTGCCTATGTTGCCATGGCAACGCATTTATTACCTGCATTACGTGGGTTAAGAACGACGTTGGATGAGAAGGTCATTGCATTCCGCGATATCGTCAAGATTGGCCGGACACATTTGCAAGATGCTACGCCGTTAACTTTAGGACAAGAATTTTCTGGCTATGTAGCACAGTTGACACATGCCGAGCAGGCGTTGACAGCGACTCTGCATGCGATCAGTGAGCTTGCTGCTGGGGGTACTGCGGTTGGTACGGGGCTCAATGCCCATCCTGAATTCGGTGAACGTGTGGCGACAGAATTGGCCGCTCACTGGGGGCTGCCATTTAAAACAGCGCCTAATAAGTTTGCCGCATTGGCCAGTCATGATGCATTGGTTGCAGCACATGGTGCCTTAAAAACGCTAGCGGCCGCACTGATGAAAATTGCCAATGATGTGCGTTGGCTTGCTTCTGGCCCACGTTCTGGATTAGGGGAAATCAGCATTCCTGAGAATGAGCCTGGGAGTTCCATCATGCCGGGTAAGGTGAATCCAACGCAGTGTGAAGCATTGACAATGTTATGCGCCCAAGTATTTGGCAATGATGTCGCAATTAATTTTGGGGGCGCTTCAGGCAACTTTGAGTTGAATGTATTTAAGCCTTTGATTGCCCATAATTTCTTGCAAAGTGTGCGTTTGCTAGCGGATGGCATGAATAGTTTTGAGGAGCATTGCGTACGAGGGATTGAGGCTAATCGTGAACGCATTGCAGATTTGATGGAGCGTTCTCTCATGCTAGTGACGGCTTTGGCACCACATATTGGGTACGACCGTGCAGCGCAGATTGCCAAACGGGCACATCATGATGGGACGACATTAAAACAGGCGGCACTGACACTCGGTTATGTTACGGAAGCGCAATTTTCGCAGTGGGTTAAGCCAGAACAAATGATTGCACCAGGAAAATCTTGAGCGCAGGATATAGACAAAAAATGGGGCGAATGTGTCCCAATGTGTTCTTATGTCTCAGGGGTTACGAATTGAAACAAAATTGCTGGCAAGGGGGACTTTTAGGTATATTGGGTAGGCGTAGTTTTACGCGCTTTGTTATGCGAGGCTTAAAATGAAAAAAGCGGCTATTTTGGGAGTGCTGATGCTGGCAGGTCTGCTAGGCAGTGGTGCCAGTATGGCGCATGTACGGTTTCACGGTGGAGTGTTTATTGGCGGCCCCATGTGGTGGGGACCACCGCCAATCTATTACTCACCACCACCAGTGTATGTCCAACCAGCGCCACCAGTTTATATTCAGCAGGCACCGCCGCCAACTTACGTTGAACGGCAGCCTGAATATTGGTACTACTGTGCTCAGAGTGCTACCTACTATCCCTATGTAAAGTCCTGCCCACGTGGCTGGATGAAAGTTGTTCCAGGTGATCCTACTCAGCCACCGTCGGCTCCTGGTCAAGGAGGGTAGGCGTGAAAATACAATCCTTCTCTCGAACCGCTGTGGCTGGCGCGGTTTTGACTGTGGCCTTGTCCGGTTGTGTCAGTGTGCCCACAGGGCCTTCTGTCATGGCGATGCCTGGCAGCATGAAGAGTTATGAGCAGTTTCGTGCAGATGCTGCTGTGTGTGAGCAATATGCACAGCAGTCGATTGGTGCAGGAGCCGCAGCAACGCAAAATGCTGCGGTTAATAATACAGCTGTTGGTACTGTGGTAGGCGCTGTTGCTGGTGCTGCCATTGGTGCTGCATCGGGACGGGCTGGTGCCGGCGCAGCTATTGGCGCCGGTACTGGGTTGCTGGTCGGTAGTGCGAACGGGAGTAATGCCGCAGCACGTGGTAACTATTCGATGCAGCAGCGTTATGACAATACCTATTCGCAATGCATGTACGCCAAAGGCAATCAGGTACAGAGCGATGGTTACTATGCGAGTCCTACTGCCCGCCGCTACTCGTTACCACCACCTCCTCCACCAGGCTATACCGGGCCACCACCTGTATACTATGGACCGCCGCCAGGAGCCTATTGACACCTATTACACGGGATACTAGATTCTTTGTAATGAATGCTCGCTTGTTGTTGCGAGCATTTTTTTGCGCGCTAATGATAAGGTTGCTTATCAGGCGTAATGAAATGGAAAATAATGAAGCGGCAATTGCGCGTAAATTATACAAATACAACTGTAACCATCCCGTAGAATCGAGGCATGAAGAAATAGAGTTTCTCAATTAGACTGATGGCAGGAGAAACGGATGAAGAAATCGAGATACACGGAAACGCAGATATTCAAGATACTGAAGGAAGTCGAGGCAGGTAGCCTGG
>JAATGO010000400.1 GCA_015654605.1 Betaproteobacteria bacterium | reverse complement strand
TTGGATTATTAGGATTGATCACAACAATCGCCTTGGTATTGGGCGTAATTTTTTTCTTGATATCAGCAATATCGGGCTGCCATCCCATTTGCTCATCGCACACATAGTGTACTGGTGTACCGCCTGATAAGCTGACCGCAGCCGTCCACAACGGATAATCAGGTGATGGTACCAACACTTCATCGCCAGTATTAAGCAAGGCGTTCACACTCATGACAATCAGTTCCGACGCCCCGTTGCCAAGATAAATATCATCGATACCCACGCCCGCAATATTTTTCTGCTGCGTGTAATGCATAATGGATTTGCGCGGCGCAAACAAACCCTTGGAATCCGTATAACCAGACGCATTACCCATGTTACGAATCATGTCTTGTACAATCTCATCAGGCGCGTCAAAACCAAAAGCCGCTAAATTTCCGATGTTGAGCTTGATAATTTTCTGCCCATCTTCTTCCATTTGACGTGCTTTTTCCAGCACGGGCCCACGAATGTCATAACAGACATCCGCCAGTTTCTTTGATTTTTGAATCGGTCGCACCACAAATCCTTTGCTTTGAAGGAAATCAAATTCTGAAGCTGTATCAATGCCGCAAGCAAACCTAATAACCATCTGGCACCATAGCAGAAAAAAACATCTTTCCCGTCATGCTTGCTCGCTTACGCTGACGTTATGCTGGCTATCAAGCTGCCTCTATTACAATACAATACACTAGTCGCAACTGCCCATTTTGCCGAAAACTGAGCATTTTATCAATCAATCTACAGATAAATTGCATGACTGTTTCATGGAAAACGTTACAATGTCGTGCTTCAGGTACCATTATCGATGATCTTCCCCATTCACAGTTGCCAAATCTTTGCGCCATGAAGCTTCATTCTACGCCCACTCAGCATTATCAAACGGTCACAGCCTATGACGAGCTGAGTATCGAACTTAATGCCGTTCGCTTCGAACACAGTCTGCTGGTCTTGCCCGAAGTCAAACCTGCCGTTTGGCCAGTATCATCTTTTGATGATCTCACTACCGACCATTTTGCACAGATAGAAGCAACAGCTCCTGATGTCGTGATCCTTGGAACCGGCCGTACTCAACGCTTTGCCCACCCCAAATTGACTGCTGCACTCACCACCCGCCGCATTGGTGTGGAGTGCATGGATAATCATGCCGCTTGCCGCACTTACAACATTTTGATGGCAGAAGGCCGCAAAGTAGCACTGGCATTAATTATCGAGCCTCAAATTACCTAAGGAAGTTGTTGCATGCGTGAATTGCATAGATCTAAGGCCTTTATCTGGACTCTGATTATCCTGTTTCTGTTGATATGGTTCTATATGCTGGGAGCGCGCGTATTGGTACCCTCTGATGAAGGCCGCTATGCTGAAATGGCGCGTGAAATGTTCACCACCCACGATTGGATCACCACCCGCCTCAATGGCATCAAATACTTTGAAAAACCACCACTGCAAACCTGGATGAATGCTCTTTCATTCGAGTTGTTTGGCCTGGGAGAATGGCAAGCCCGTCTGTGGACAGGAATCACAGCCCTGTTTGGCATCGGCCTGGTCTCCTACACTGGGCGCCGTGTATTTAGTCCACGAGTCGGATTTTATGCGCCTCTGGTATTGGCTTCCTCTTATTTATGGATAGGACTGGGGCAAATCAACACGCTGGACATGGGGCTATCTGCCATGATGGCATTGAGCTTATGTGGCCTGCTATTGGCTCAACGTAACGATGCCAACGATAAAGAGCAGCGTAATAACATGCTCTTATGCTGGGCAGGCATGGCACTTGCTGTATTGTCCAAAGGACTTATTGGCATCGTTCTACCAGGAGCAATATTAGTTCTCTACACCCTTGTGACACGCGAATGGGCGCTCTGGAAACGCCTACATCTGGTAAAAGGCGTGATTCTGTTCCTGCTCATCACCGCACCATGGTTTGTACTAGTTTCACTGAGGAATCCAGAATTTCCGCATTTTTTCTTTATTCATGAGCACTGGCAACGCTTCACCAGCCCTATTCATAGCCGCACTGGTGCCTGGTATTATTTCATCCCGATTTTGCTGGCAGGCATTATTCCATGGCTAGGCATTTTACTGCAAAGCCTGTGGCTAGGCATGCAGACCAATCCTCGCCTCGATCACATCAATAGTAATAGTAGTAGCCTGGGGATGGGAAAATTCCAACCCCACAAAATGCTATTGATCTGGGCTGTTTTCATCTTTGTATTTTTCAGCATCTCCGACTCAAAACTGGCCTCTTACATATTGCCGATTTTTCCTGCATTAGCGCTATTGATTGCCTGCTATCTGGAACGCAACACGCAAAAATCCATTATCATCTGCGCGACCCTGATAGCACTCGCTTGCGCCATCGGTTTCGGCTTTATCCACCGCATACCACTGAGTGCAAAAAATGCCTTTGCTGCTGCCGCCATCTCGGCACACGTTCCCTGGATTTACGCTGCAGTCATTGTTGCCTTTATTGGTGCCATCCTTGCCATTCGCTTTGCGCGCCATCAAAAAGACCTGGCCGTGGTCACACTAGCTGCAGCTGGCTTTATCAGTGGCCAATTATTACTGTATGGACATAATGCACAAGGACGTTATGCGTCTGGCATCGACTACCTGCCCGTACTTCAGGCTGAACTAACCCCTCAAACACCGATCTATCTGGTTGGTGGCTATGAGCAGGTTCTTCCCTTTTATTTGCATCGTACCATGACTCTGGTAGAGGACCCGAATGAAATGGCCTTTGGCCTACAGCAGGAACCCCATCTGTGGATTCCCACCGTTGCTTCCTTTGTCACCCTTTGGGTAACTGACAGACATGCTGGGAAAAAAGATATTGCGATTATCTCACCACATGACTACGAATCCCTCACAAAACAAGGCGTACCCATGCGGCTCATTGGCGAAGATCCGCGTCGAGTGATCGTTGCCAATGACTCACCAGACATGGGAATACCTCCTCTGCCAGCACAACAACAACTTAAATAATGACTTTAACAGTTAAAACTTCAAATATCTTAAATAATAACCAT
>JAATGO010000010.1 GCA_015654605.1 Betaproteobacteria bacterium | reverse complement strand
TTCGTGAAGCTGTCGATAATCTCGTTGCCGGTATTACGTCTGGTACCTGGAAACCCTCCGCACAATAATAATCAAGTTACCATTAATGAAAAAATTATCCAGAAAATCTAGTGTTCTGTTATTGACAGGAGCACTCATGTTAACTGGCTGTATGACACAGTCCAAGCAACTATATAGTTGGGGAGACTACCAACAACAAGTGTATGCGCACCTCAAATCAGAGGGAAATAACAGCACAGAACAAATTACTGCACTCGAAGAACACATACAAAAAGCACGCTCAAAAGGACAACAGGTACCTCCTGGTTATCACGCCCATCTGGGTATGTTATATGCAGATATCGGCAAAGATGATCAAGTTGTACAAGAACTGGAAACCGAAAAAACACTTTATCCAGAATCCGCTGCATATATGGATATGCTACTAAAAAAATATAGACGATAAGAGACAATCATGCATGTATTTTCCTTCAAGGGTATTGCTGCCACCCTGCTGTTAACGATCCTGGCAAGTGGCTGCGCAACGACACAAAAACCGTACGACTATGCGGCATTCAAACAAAGCCATCCGCGTTCTATTTTAGTTCTACCTCCGCTCAACAACTCACCAGAAATTCTTGCCCCTTACGGTATGCTGTCACAAGTTACTTATCCATTGGCAGAATCTGGTTATTATGTATTCCCAGTGGCACTGGTCAACGAAACATTTAAACAAAATGGTTTAACAAGCCCTGGCGACATTCATCAAGTGTCTCCTGCAAAATTACACAGTATTTTTGGTGCAGATACCGCTCTCTATATTACTGTGACAAAATATGGCTCCTCCTATAAGGTGATTCATAGCACAACAGAAGTAAGTGCAGATGCAAAGTTGCTTGATCTAAAAACAGGTGCTCTTCTATGGGAAGGTTCAGCAACCGCATCCAGCACAGAAAATCAAAATAGTGGTGGAAGTCTACTAGGAACGCTCGTCTCAGCTGCTCTCAAGCAGGTAATGAACCATCTCAATGATGCCAGTTTTGATATAGCAGCAATTACTAGCCAACGCTTATTAAATGCAGAAAGCCCAAATGGTATTTTGTATGGACCTCGCTCTCCCAAATATGAGTCAGACTAAAAACGCTATCACCTTGTTTTAAAAGTAAAGAGTAATGGCTTGATGATGTTCACACAAAATGTTGCGCTTCCTCTGATGTAAGTTTTATTGTGTGATGTCTTATTTGTGCGATGTCTTCTTGTGTGAAATTTTATTATGCTAAGTCTTATGCATGAAGTAATACATGGTGCAATTAGTACATATCACCATGAATACACAGCGCAACATTACACAACATCAAGCCATACGTCTGCAATACACCTGACAAAATTTAATGGACTAATAGTCACATACTATATGTAAATATATAAGCGCGTGCGTGCTTCCATATTCTTCCAAACATACGCCAACATACAGATGCTATTCTTTCGGAATCATCTCCTTCTGTTCTGTCCTTTCCATTTTCTGTCTACCCCCCTCACCTTTTGTCCCACGCAGCAAACGTTCAAATAAATCGGCCTTCCCCATCTGCCCACCTTTCAGCATCACTTCCATGCCATCCAGTGTGGAATTTTCGCTATGTAATCGGCACAAAGCCACTCCGTCATCCAGCTGTGTCAAATAAGACAATCCCCACGCATTCAATGCCTGCACGCCATGACTCGAGGTATCTCCACCTGCAATCCCAATCCGCTTAAGCGGTTGCTGCTGCAGTATCTTTGCCAATAATGTCCCGCACGTCACCGCTAACGAACGCGAATCACCCTCCGCCTGTGCAAAACTATCTTTGTCAGGACTAACAGTGCAAGCTAACACAGACTGCCCCGCCTGCAATAATGTCACTACCTCATTAACCAATGCCAACACATAAGTCGGCTGCGTTATAAGACGTTGTGCATCAATCCATACCTTTTGATAAGAATAGGCATGATGCAATTGCGTAGCCGTCACAGGTGACAAGCTGCCAGCCAACACAAAAACCGGTCCCGTTGCAGCCATTACCGGAGGCAATGCCGTATCTATATTATTTTCCCCTTGCCAATGTGCAGCTAATGCCTGGATGACACTGCTAGCACCAATGGCAAGCAACCGTGCACGACATGCTTCCCGCCAGATAAGTCGACCAATCGTCGCTAAATCATGCACCTGTGCGACATCCATCAACACTGCGTCCGGTTGTCGCGCCAATAAACGCTCCAGAGATTGATCCAAAATAACTTCCGCTTTAGCGTAATTGGTGTAATCAAGCGAAACCACATTTTGCAAACCCTGCCGTGCCAGATGTCGCGTTAAATCCGCTTCTGTCATCGGTGTTACTGGATGCCGACTCATTGTGGGATGCCGATCAATCCTGTAAATATCTTCTGTACTACCGACACCAGCAAATAAATTACCGAATAGACAGTAACGCCGCAAATTGGGTTGACCACCGACAATGGGAATAAATGTATTTTCTACATGACATCGCAAAATATTTACCGCTGCGCCAATGCTACCCACATCAAGAGCACTATCAAAAGTAGAGCACACTTTGTAATGCACTAATGGTGCATCCAAGGCTGCAAATAATCTTCCAATGGGTTCTAGTTCCTGTTGCATTTCCCCTGGAGACATTGCACGTGCTGCCCCAGCGATCCCCAGGCAATCCAGTATTCCCACCTGACGTAATTGCTCATCTGTAGGCACACCAAGAAATAATAGCGTGCGCAAACCTGCCCTGGCTGCAGTGGCCAATGTATCAGTGGCTCCAGTGAAGTCATCACCATAAAATGTGACTTTCAGCCTATGACTCTTTTCCATAGACGTTCGCTGTTCTCGTCCTACATTCATTTTCCAAAAAACCGTAATGCCTGTGCCAACTCATGGGCATGGTTTTCCGTCGCATATTGTTTCAGGGGGATCCCATGACGTGCTGCATCCCATGCCTGACGAATACTGGCCACACCGGATGCTGGTCCATCTGGGTGTGCCAGAATGCCCCCGCCAGACATGAATAACACATCATCACTTTGAATCGCTGCCCAGGTCGCAGGGACCGTTCCTGCCCACTGTCCCGATGAAAAGGCCGGCATGACGCAGTCATCCACAGTATCTGTCAAGGCCGTATAGCAGTCATGTGCAGAGCTGATCACTTCTGCATCGTCTTGTGCAAACTTTCCCTGTAAACCATGAACATGCATATGATCAACGCCTGTCAAGCGCCATAATGTCTGGTATGCCTGAAACGATATCCCAAGCAAAGGATGGCGTGACATCGCGCCAAAGCCATTACGATGTCCATGTAACGCCAATGCTGTGTGACGACGCAAAGTTTGTATCGCAGAATAGCCGCACCAATTCAAACTAACCATGACACAGCTGCCACCTTCTTCTGCCACCATATCCGCATGACGACACATGGCCGTAGTTTCATCGGTGATATTAAATGCCATCATAACGTGCTTACCCGTACGTTCCTGATGCTCACGAATCACTTTCATGACGGCGGGGACACGTGTCGCTAATGGTGCGTGATCAGGATCTGCGCATACCTCATCATCTTTGATGAAATCCACACCAGCTTCGCATAGCTGTCGCACCATGTCAGCAGTTTGTTGCGATGACAAACCAAGGTTGGGCTTGATGATTGTGCCAACCAATGCCCCCTTGGTAACACCTGTGATACGTCGTGTACCAGCAATTCCTACCTGTGGCATCTCGAAGCGTACACGATATTCTGCCGGAACATGTATCGTTTCCAGACGCATGCCAGTCGACTCGCCCAAATCATATAAGTTACCGGCTACTGTTGCCGCTAGGGTTGCCAAATTAGCGCCGACGTTTGCCACAGGAAATGATAGCGTCACATGCGCCCGGAAATAAGGGCCAGTGATTTTTTTACGCTCGAGCCATGCATTCGCCAGTGCTGGACGGACTACGCTATCGATGATTTCCACAGACTCGACAATCGCTCGTGCGCGACTACGCAATTCATCCGTCTCTCCACTGACACGCGCAAACGTGCCACATGACTGTTCTCCTGCCATCACTTCTGCCACTTGTTGTGGATCCAGTGGTGTTTCGATCAAATAGCTCGCTTGTATACGATGAATATGATGAGACATAAGAGAAGACATGATAATCAATCAAAGAGTATTCAAATCAGGAAAAGGACGAACAGGATCGGATCCATCCCAAGTTTCAGATGCAGCGCGAATCATGTCGAACATTTTTCCCTTGGGACCAGCCACCTCAGACAATTCAATCACAGTGCCTGGATGGTACTCAGTATCAAAATAAACGAAACGCCCACGCGTACCAACTTCACCACTCATCGCCACTTTGAAACCTTGTTGCTCCAGACGCATCAAGTCAGCATCATAGTTTTCTGTCCAATAGGCGACGTGTTGCAAACCTGTATTGCCTGCCTGTAAAAAATCACGATACATAGAAGGCACAGCATTACGGCACTGAATCAGCTCCACCTGTACAAAACCAGAATTGGCCAAAGCCACTGAGTTATGCGGCGAATAACTCTCGCCATGGTAGCGATAGTTTTCAATTGGCACTGCCGGATTATAAAACCAGGGACCCACACCCAATGTCTTGCTCCAATAAGACATCGCCTCCTCAATATCGTGGACGACATAACCCAATTGGCGGATTTCGCCAAAAAATTTACTCATGATGACTCCGTATGATGAACGTTAAAACAAGAAGATCTTAGGTAATAGTTTTTGGGAGGGAATACACCATCATCCTGTTAGAAAACCAATAGAGAACCAAGGTACGAAGGTCACTAATAGCAAGCCGATAAATAGTGCCGCAATATAGGCCGAGATGAATCTGACCCCTTCATTTGGATTAACCTTGCTCACCGCACAGGCACCGTAATATCCGACACCGAAGGGAGGAGAAAATAACCCGATGCCCATCGAGAAGATAATGATCATCGCATAATGCACTTCATGCACTCCTGCCATTCGTGCAATAGGGAAAAGCAGTGGGCCAAATAACACAATCGCGGGAATACCTTCCAACACACTGCCAAGAATAATAAAAACAACAATCGACAGTATTAGGAAACCAATCTTGCCGCCAGGAATTGCCATCATCCACTGCGCTAGATCTTGCGAAAATCCAGATTGTGTTAATCCCCATGCCATGGTGGTCGCACAACCGATGATGAAGATGATGGCGCCCGATAATGAAGCAGTTTCTACCAATATCGGCAATAGACGTTTCCAGTCAAACTGACGTGTAATAAGCACACCGACCAACACGGCGTACACAATACCAATGGTTGATACCTCAGTTGCCGTCGCAATCCCTTCGACAACCGCAGCTCGAATCACAATTGGCAATAGCAATCCTGGTAAGGCGATCACAAAGAATTTACCAATTTCTCTTTTACTGAATCGACTGACTGTACTCAACTCTTCATGACGATTGCGCCACCACACGACAATACACAACATAAGGCCTAATACCACTGCAGGCAACAACCCTCCAGTAAACAACGCAGCAATCGATACCCCTGTGGCAGAACCAATCGTAATCAACACAATACTTGGTGGAATCGTTTCCGTTTGTGCACCAGCTGCTGACATCAACGCCACCAAATCACCAGGACGTGCCCCTCGCCTTTTCATTTCAGGAAATAATACCGGTGCAATTGCTGCCATATCGGCAACCTTGGAACCAGAAATCCCTGAAATCAGATACATCGCACCAATTAACACATACGATAAACCACCCCGCACCCGTCCCAATAAACTGGCTAAAAACTGAATCATCGTGCGGGCCATTCCCGTCATCTCGATTAGGGCGCCAAGAAAGACAAATAACGGTACCGCTAACAACATCAAATGCGACATACCTTCGTCAAGACGTCCTATCATGACCATCATCGGCGTATCCGTTGTCAACGCTAGATAACCGAAAGTCGCCAAACCAAACGAAAAAGCAATCGGCACTCCAGAAAATACATTGACCGCCACTACCAGAACGAAGAAAATGAGTAGATTCAATTTCCCCAATGGCATCAGCCATGGACTGAGTAACCAGAAGATAGCAACCGACACTAAGATCAGTGGTAATGCCACGGCGATTTCACGCATACTGCAGACTCGCACTATCCGCAACAGTGCAAATAACATCATTAAACCAACACCGACAGGAATCGCCCCAGCGTGCCAGAGATTACTCACCTCCAATGCTGGTGTCACAATCAATGATTCCTCACTGGCATACTCCCAGGCAGGCATCATGACAAATACCAAAAATGCCAATGACGCCATGATGGCAACAGCATCCAGTAATGCCCGTTTCCCAGGGCTCACATTATTGACCAGTGCCGTCATACGCATATGGTCCCCTCGCTCCAGCGCCAAAACAGCACCAAGCATCGACAACCATAAAAATAAAATTGATGCCAATTCATCTGTCCACACCAAAGGCTGATGCAAGACATAACGCGCGATGACGCCAGAAAACAATACCGCAATCTCAAGCAAAATCAACACCGCAGCAATCAGTCCGATACCTGCTATCAACTTGCTCTCTACCCGCGCAATGAAGCGCACAAGATGATTGCGCTTCACGGTAGAAGGGTCGCCAGGAAATACTGCCTCAAGACTATGATTTGACATAAATACATCCCTTACGGAGTCATCAGTACTATTGGTAATGCTCTCATTGCTTGAAATACTCAACTGAGCTTACCAACTGCCTGCTCCAATAATCCCCAAGGCTCATCGCCAAAACGTTTTTTCCATTCTGCATAAAATCCTGCATCACGCAGTTTGTTGCGAAAACTATCTGGTGCTGGCTTATTTACAGCAAGGCCCTTAGATTGCAGATCTTTGACGACAGATTCGTTGAGCTGTTTGATATCACCACGCTGCTTAACACCCGCCTCATTAATCGCACGTGCAACAATTACCTTCATGTCAGCCGGTAACCGATCCCAGGAACGACCATTGGCAATAAACCAGAAACCATCCCAGATATGATTGGTCTGTGAACAGAATTTTTGAACTTCATACAACTTGGCAACCTGGATGATTGGCAATGGATTTTCTTCTGCATCAACAATCTTGGTTTGCAGTGATGAATACACCTCACTAAATTGCAAACTGGTAGGTGCCGCGCCCAAACCCTTAAACATAGAAATGCTCAGTGGGCTGACTGGCACCCGGATTTTCAAACCTTCCATATCTTTGGCTGTTTGAATCGGTGCTTTACTACTGGTCATCTGCCGAAAGCCGTTATCCCACATTTTTTCAAATGCATATAGTCGCATCTTGCTAATCGCTGCGCGTACATGTGCCCCCAATTTCCCATCCATTGCAGACCAGACCTGATCGTAATCTGCAAAGGCAAATCCCACTGCATTAATTGCCGCCACAGGTACCAATGTGGCAATCACCAAAGCGGATGGCGTAAAAAAATCAATGCCACCTGATCGTACCTGCCCCAACATATCAGTGTCTCCCCCTAGCTGATTATTGGGAAATATTTTCATTTCAACGCGACCGTTACTCTCTTTCAATATCCTGTCAGCTGCCTCTTGTGCCCGCACATTCAATGGATGCGTCGATGGAAGATTATTTCCATATTTAAGGGAAAATTCTGCCGCACGCGCAACTGATGGTATCGTGCCCACCATACCCACTGCTGCCGCAGCAGAAAAAGATTGCAAAATGGTACGGCGAACAGTATTAACAACCTTGGTCATGCCTGTCTCCTGATGGTTTAGCTATTTTTTTTAGCTGTTTGACACGAAATGTCAGCGCTTAGCCAAGATAGAGATTCGTCTGCCCTACGTCAAGTTACAGAATGATGGTTTTTGATGTACCATTCTTGCATGGACTCCTCCTCTTCTCGCGACGTCACCGCTTCCAAACAAAAGCAAAATGACACCTTACCCCGGGTAGCGGATATTGCTCACTTGGCGGGTGTCTCGACTGCCACCGTCGATCGCGTGCTCAACCATCGCTCTGGTGTACGCCCCGTGACTGCGCAACGCGTCCTCAAAGCGGCAGCGCAGCTCGATTATCTGCCAGAATCCCTGTGGCATGCTGCTGATCGCCTCTCGCCACTCCGACTGACTTTCCTGTTGCCGGAAGGAACCAATCGCTATATTCGTATGCTCGGTGATGTCATCGACTATTCGCAAGAACAGTTCGCGCCTTTCAACGTCCGTTGCCAATGTGAATTTATCGAAAGCTTCAACCCACAAATATTGGCAGCAAGTT
>JAATGO010000229.1 GCA_015654605.1 Betaproteobacteria bacterium | reverse complement strand
GAGGGGACAGGTAGAGATAGCCGATTAATGCTAGCAGAGCAGGAAATGCGGTAAACAACATAGTCATTCCTGCTGGCGCAAGATGAATGAATTGATTTTCTTGAAACGCTCCCAAGATATTGGCGTGTAGTTCGACACCTGGCATGAGGCCGCCACGCTTGGTTTCGGGAGTAGGGTAGATGTCGCCTAGACCACTGGCGGTTGCTCCTACCAATACATACTTATCATGAAAAAAAACAGGTGGAATCAAGCCTTGCAGGACATCAATGTAAGACACATTTTGAAAGTGTCCACTAGATCCGAAGAAGGGAATGCGTATCAGACCTGTATGTTTCAACTGAGATGGATCGCTGAAATGCTTTGATGATGCTGAGGAGTCCATTGTTTTTGGGGAGCCTATTTTTAATAGACATGCCGCAAACTGTAACCAAGAATGGCCATCAAGCTCTTCATCTTGATAGACATTGCGGATGATGCCATCATTATCGAAAACCAATTGAATGTGGCCAATTTGTGCGGTAGCTTGAGCAAATTCCGGTAAGGGTAATATTGCTCTCAACCCTGCGTCACTGCGTTAAAATCGCATGGGAATGACAGTGTGCTGATTTAATGCCATTGCATGCGCTAAGGCTATGTCTCCTACACTAGATTCTGTAAGAATGATATCTAGCCCGACCGCTCTTGCTTGCGCACTCGATAATATATCGAGCAATTGAGCATGAATACTGCGTTTCCATGGCCAGCGCCCTAGAGCAGAAATGCTTTTGTCATCGATTTTGATGATGACGATATTGCTGGGCGCTGGACGTGTTAATGCTGGCATTAACTGGTCATAGGCGATGTGGTCAGCTTCCCACAAACCATTTTTCCAGCCAATTAATGCTGCAGCCACAATAATCAGCAAGAGTAAAATAGCCCAATCACGTTGCCGCCACCACAGTAGGACGTCAGAAAAAATGTTCATCAGATGAGTTTAGTAATTGCTGATTACCGGCGAGCCGCTAGCATTCCAGGATTCGCCATAGGATGATCTCCATGGTGTGATGACAGTAAATTTCTGTGGTGGTGAGAATGCGCCCTCGTAGCCATCTGCCTCTATAGCTCGAATCCTTACAAAATAAATACCTGCTTCAGGTCGAGGCAGTTGGATATGTGGCTCATTTATTTCCTGATGGAGTAGTAGAGGCACGAAATCAGGTCGTGTCGATGTTTCAAGAATAAATTTTTGGCCAGGTTCTCCACCCCAGGAAAATTGGATGTTGTTTTCATCTTGAGTAACAGTTGGTGTTGTTTGAGGCGGTAACTGTATGAATTGTTGCTGATCACTATAAGGTCCCTGATTAGTTTGACCATTGATGTTGGTGATGCTGGCAACACGCCAGTAATAGGTACCTGTAGGTAGGGAATGCTGCAGGTATTCTGTGCTGTGTAAATCAGATTGATCGAACAGTAAGTGCTCGAAGGTCGGGTCACTGGCGACTTGTAGATGGTAAGCATGATCAGCACCAGTACTAGCCCATGTATAGCGCACTTGTCCCTCGTCATCGCCGGCAATATTTCTTTGTGCTTTGTTTGGAGCAATCAGATATGGTGGCAATGGGTGTATTTTTAACGTCAATTCACCTAATTGTGTTTTCCCCTCCAGTCCATGACTATCGATAGCGGATAGATGCACGTAGTAGTGTCCATCTTCGAGCTGATGAATGGAGACGGTGGTGTTGGCTTGGCCGGGGGTATTTTTAGCTGTTGCTTCAGCAACGTTGTCATGTCCTTGAGGGTCTTTGGAGATGACGACTCTTAATGCTTGGGCATCGGGATGAGAAAGTATAAAGTGTACAGGTAATTTGCCGATAGAGGTATTGTCATTGTTTAACCAGGTCGGGGGATCAAGTAGAGCAATGGCTGCAGAGAGCCGTGTATTTGAGACGACAGAGCCATAATTGGCATGTAAGTCACTGGAAACTGCTCCAGAATGCTTTGTTTTCATTGCTTGTAGTGCGGTCACATTGACGGTTCCTTTAAGAACTTCACTTGTACTTTTAGTACCGTCAAAATCGACTCGAAACTGGGTTCCTCGCACACCAGCAACAGCCATAGGAGTACGTATTTCATATTGGCGCCGCGGGTGCTGAAGAGGGGTGACCGTAGAATTGATGCGTCCTTTTTTCAAAGTTAGCGCTGTTCGGGGTTGGTTAACATAGGGCGTAATCCTCAGGGTCGTCAATTCCAGGTTGCTGGAGGGTGAGAGAGAGAAACTAGTACCATTTTTGAGTGTTAACGTCACAAATGAATTTATTCCAGTTGCTATCATCGTGCCCTCAGGAAGAGCAGTCCCAACAATGGGAGCAATAGCATCGCCGCTTTTGCTGAGGATGCTGACTTTGCCATGCAACGCCGAAATTGTTGCGAAAGAGTTGTCTTCTGGCAACATTTTAAGGGGGATGAGAATCCCTGTGCCAACGGGGATTGTCCGGTCATTGGCAATATGGTTGATTTTTCCGATGGCTTTCCAATTCTTACTCGTTTTGGTAAACCTGTTTGCCACTGCCGACAAGGTGTCGTTTTGCGCCATACCATAGACGATCCCATTGGGCTCAGAGAGAATCTGGCCTGATGTCAGCTTCCCTGTCTCAGCAAATACGATACTGGTAGTACACAAAAGTATACCAAGTAGAAACGAATCTTGACTGCTTTTCTTTTTCATAGGAGGAGATAATAACAGTACTACTATAGCAAGTGCTTTTAACAAGGATGGACTGCAAAAAAAATGTTAACAATTTTACTAGAAGTTTGTTTGGAAATATGAGCATGATGCATGTTTCTTGAGATATATCATTCGTACCTATGTGGTGCTTGTCGCAAAAACAATGCAAAGTCAGCTGATCGGTTTCCGTTTATGAAAACCTTCACGAGGGTGTATGCACGTGGTCAGCGACAATTACGTTGTCATGGCTTGACGACTGTATTGTCTTGGCGAATAGCCGATGATGCGTTTGAATGCTTTACTGAATGCGCTTTCCGACTCGTAGCCCATAGACGTTGCAATAAGAGAAATTGAGTCACCTGAATTTCTTAGCCGCTCACAGGCTAATAGCATCCGCCACCGCGTCAGATACTCAATTGGTGACATACCAACCGCACCCTTGAAGCGTAGAGCAAAAGTCGAACGTGACATGCCTATATGCATGGCTAGCGTTTGTAACGTCCAGGGATGTCCCGGTTTATCGTGCATGCAGGTGAGTGCTATGCTCAACTGTTTATCTGCCAAGGCGAATAGCCAACTAACGCCAGCACTTGCTCTGTCGGCCAGGTGTAGGCGCAGTGCTTGAATCAACATCATATAGGCGAGTTGCTGTGTAATCAAAGATCCCCCTGGTTGAGGATTGCGTACTTCTTCGGCCATGCGGTCAAGCGACCAACGTATGGCTGCTTTATCTGACTCTTTTTGAATATGAACGATAGGTTGTAGCGAATCCAACAACATGTCGGCGTGGCGACCAGTGAGTTGAAAATGGCCACCGACGAGAAAACAGCCAGTGTCTTCATTGACGGAAACATCTATGCCTAATTGTCCAGTGGCGCGCAATGTGGTGAAGTCGATGGGCTTTGCTGACAGATCGGACGCCAGGCAAAAAGATGGCCCTGGCGGTAGCATATAACAGTCTCCTACAATGAGGAGCACAGGATCGGTAATGCCGTCCACCGACAGCCAGCATTGGCCAAAGACCACTGCATAGCACTTGATGCCTTCATGTTGCGGCCATTGAATCGCCATGTTTTTGTTGATCGCAACCCCGCCCGACACGTAGCTGCGAGGTTTAAGCAGGGACAAGACCTCTGATAGCGGATCCATGAAATCTCCGGACGATTGAACCAAAAATGGAGACTATACAACATTGTTCGTGTTGCCAACAGAATCTACAATGAGTATCACTGACCTGTGAATGCAGGTCTGACCTATTTAGAAAGGCGATCCATCATGCGTATTTTTGTTACTGGTGCGACTGGTTTTATTGGATCAGTTATTGTTCGTGAACTTATCGATAGTGGCCATCAGGTACTAGGGCTGGTTCGGACGGAGGCGGGTGCCAAGTTACTGACTTCCATTGGCGCCGAAGTGCATTATGGCGATGTTGAAGATGTGGATAGTCTGTGCCGCGGAGTCGATATGGCCGATGGCGTTATCCACACGGCCTTCAATCACGACTTCTCTACGTTTATAAAAAACTGCGAGGTAGATCGGCAAGCCATCGAGGCAATGGGTTCTGCGCTGCAAGGATCTGATCGTC
>JAATGO010000324.1 GCA_015654605.1 Betaproteobacteria bacterium | reverse complement strand
GTAGATGATGGTGGAGAGCAGCAAGAAGATTATCGTATCTATAAGAAATTCTATGTTCCTTATCCTCCTGAAACCTATGAAGAGGCGATGATCCGCATCGACAAAACAGAAGGGCCTGTATTAGTGCCACCTACTGATCATTCTCGGTTTCTGCGATACGGTAGTGGTCGTCGACGAAATGAAACAAGCTCTCCTGTCGCCCAAGTCCTCACTTACGATCTTTGCGTCGGCCCTGGTTATGCGTTTGGTGATCCTGAATACTGGGCATATCTGCTTGATCTTGCGGACTGGAAACAGTCCGATCCATGCTATGTAAAAAAACAGCCATATCCCGCTCCAGCAAGCATTGCCTACCCCAAAGGGCTGGCAACCGATAACAATATGGAACGATAATGATGACAAAAAATAATACCCTCCTACCAGTGGATACGTTGGAAATCGTCGGTGTTGGTTCAGGTGTGGAAACGCTGGAATCTGCCAATTTATGGGAAGCTGTCGAGCAAAGTAACGGCGCTTACATCATTTCACAAAAGCAGGAAGATTGCCCTCCCAATTTTCAGCGCGCTCGTATGGGCAATGCCAAACGTAATGATGCCACCATTACCTCTGCTATGCGTCATTTCATGGATTCCTATCCACTACCAATGGCAGTGGTAGGTCCCTTTTCCTGTATCCCTGATATCAACACAGAAGGTGATGCTCAGCGTTACGCCAACGCCTGCAACTTTATCAAGGCACAAGACCCGCATTCTTATTCCAAGGTCAGTACGCTGGCTGATTTACCTACACAGCGTGGACAGGTGTTGAATTCTTATCTGAATGATGATCCAGATAAACTCTGGAATTTTTTGTTTACTACTTTTGATGAGCATCAGGATTTGCCTGCGATGGGTGTGGCGGTCAATGATGGTTTAATTCATCGTTGTAAAATCTTGTTTACCCAACATCGAGACCTGTTTGAGCAGCAAGTCAGAGCAGTATATAGCCCGCGCATGCCTACAGGATTAAGTGAGAGCAGTACCATGATCACGTTGGTGCGTAGAGGTCGGATTGATTGGTTGCGTCCTTATGCGGAACTGGCACAGGATGCCATGCAAATCCGTAATCCAGATACACCACAACGTACCCGAACGCCATCGGTATTCGATGGTTGGAAAAAAACACCAGTTCATCCGTTTGTCCCTAGTTCGTATATTAAAACTCCCTGGACACGTTTTCAGGTGGATCAATATGATCATCTCGAAACCCTGGGAAGGGTGCATTGCCCCAAAGTGGTTTCTTATGTCGATCCCAACGATGGGCGACAATTGGATGCTACCGAGCGCCAAGCAAAGATGGAAGCCGCGTTACGCGCTGCATTAGTGCCGTTGGGCGGAAAAATGCCTGCACGTGTTTTTTATGATTGGAACAGTCTGTGGGATCACCGCACTAGCGTGTCTCGTTTTCTACCGTTTTCCAACAGCATCCAAGCCGTTGATGCCGATTTTAATCTGTTCGATTTCACACGTGCTTATGATCTTGCGCACATTCTTGGCGATCTGGGTGCTGGCAGTCCATTTTTTGCAGTGGCATTGGCGACGATGGCAGGCATGCAATCCGGTGGTGCAACATTGGTTGCAAACTTGCGACGGGATGAGGGGGCAACATTGCTACTGATTACACCGCCGACAGCGCAAGAGTTAAAAAAAGATGCAGACGTGGTACGTCCATTCTGGCCACGGTTTTATGGTTTTAATTGAATCGCTATACCGAAATAGTTTTTTATCAACATGCAATAAATAGGGAAAATTTCTTATGTCTGGACAAGTAGGCCTCTTAGGCGACAGTACCGATCACGGTGGCAAGATTATCAAAGTCAGTGGCAATTTCCCCATTGATGGGGTGCTTAATGCGCGTCAAGGAGATTGGGTAAGCTGTCCGAAGCATGGCGACAATCAAATTGTCGATGGCAGTACTTTCATGGATAACGGTCTTGGCGTCGTTGTCTATGGCTGTAAGTCCCAATGCGGCAGCACCATTCTTGCAACTGGTCGAGCTCTGATCAATACGTAGACTGCCATTGAAACAGGTGTAATTGCATTTCATGCAGTTGCCTGTATTTTTATTTTTTTATAAGTAGATGACCATGCCACACAAATTTCATTACCATCCGCAAAATAAGATAGACAGTTTCGACGTAACTAGCGGGGGTAGTGTGCAGACGCTGGATCAAGCTGTAGAAGCTGACATCAGTACTGAGGCAGCGCAAAAAATAGCTGCTAAAGATGCTGCAGCTGTCAAAGCACGTCTCAAACAAATCTATGATGCCGCTAGCGAAACATCAGCCAATCAATTGATTCGCTTAGAGCAAATCAAAGCGGCGCGCAATCCTTTATTGGAAGCAGCAGAGCCGTTGTTGCTGGCGTTGGCACAGATGCCGGCATCCTTGGATGGTGCAGTGCCAATTGAAGCATTTCGGGAATTATTGCATCGGGAAGTGATTAATTTCCAGATGCTGGCACATAAAGCTTTGGTATCACGCGAAGATGTCGCGACTGCCAGTTACTTGCTGTGCACTGCCTTGGATGAAGCAGCAAGCCGTACCGCATGGGGCGGTGGTACCGAGAAAGAGCTTGGCGTATGGTCAACAGGTATGCTGGCACAAAGAATCCACGGTGATTTGCAAGGTGGTACCAAGTTCTTTTTGATTGCAGGACGCTTAGCCGAGCGTCCGGATGAATTCCATGACATGTTGGAATTGATGTATTACATCCTCAACCTGGGCTTTAAAGGGGAATACAGCGTTGCGGTGGATGGTAAAGAAAGGTTGGAGGCGATACGTCACGATTTATATGTCTTGATTTCGACGAAGCGTGATCCCATAGCACCAGCGTTGTCGTTACATTGGCGTGGTGTGGGCGCAGAAAAATTCAAGCTATTGCGAAGCGTGCCGGTGTGGGTCAGTTTGACTGTATTTGGTTTGGGTGTATTGGGCATGTTTGGTTGGTACAAATATCAACTGACCACGCAAAGTGATCAACTGATTACTACCATTAATGCCATCGGTAAAATGACACCACCGCCAGTGCAGGCTGTTTCGTTAAAGCTGGCGCAATTGCTCAAAGATGAAATCGCCCTTGGCGTAGTTACCGTCAATGAGAATGACAGCCATAGTGATGTCATTTTCAAAGGCGATGACATGTTTGTGCCAGGACAAGCGAAGATCAATCCAAAGATGTTGCCATTGCTTAATAAGGTGGCGGCGGAAGTGAGTAAAGTAACAGGTGCGGTGCAGGTGATTGGCCACTCTGACAATCAGCCGATTAAAACTCGGCAGTTTCCTAATAATCAGGTGTTGTCGGAGGAACGTGCTGCCAGTGTTGGTGACGTGCTCCAAGCTGGTGGTGTAGCCGCCAATCGGATGGAAATCATCGGCCGTGGTGATGCTAAACCAGTGGCCAATAATGCCAATGCAGCCGGTCGTGCAAAAAATCGTCGGGTTGAAATTATGGTAACGAAAGGTGCGGCAGCTACAACAGCAGCTCCAGCGCTTACTTCAGGCTTCTCTCCATCTTCTGCTGCCGCACTTGGCACGACAACATTTAAGCGCTAATC
>JAATGO010000278.1 GCA_015654605.1 Betaproteobacteria bacterium | reverse complement strand
CAGACGCTTTTCTATATAACGTACTGTATCGTAGCCAAAGTAACCTGCTAGACCGCCACAAAAGCGCGGCATGCCTGGCCTGATCGCGACTTTATAGCGTGTCTGGAATTGGGCAATGAACTCGAGGGCATTGGCTTTATGTGTTTCGACGACTTTGCCATCTTTCAAGACTTCAATGTGGTTGCCGTAACTACGTAATAGGGTAGAGGCAGGCAGTCCAATGAAAGAATAGCGCCCAAAACGCTCGCCACCAACGACAGATTCCAATAAAAAAGTGTTTTTGCCTGCGTTTTGCGTTTGCGCCAGTTTCAGATAAAGCGTCAGAGGTGTTTCCAGATCGGCAAGTGCCTCTGTAATTAAAGGAATACGGTTGTAGCCTTGTGCTGCTAGTGATTTGAATTCGAGTTCAGTCATGTTTTTTCCTGAACTGCTGCGGTAACGTACATTGTCTCTGGCTTAATGTACTTTTCATGCACTTTTATTTATTCAAGGCATGCCACCGGTAGCAGCTTTTAAAATATCGTAGTAGAGGTATCGCGTGGTCGCCGAGTGTAACTGGGCGACTAAAAGATAAGCGCCGACAGATTAGTCAGCAGATTGCCAGCGTCGCCATAGCCAGGCTCCGGAGGTGGTGTAGACGTCTTGTTGAATGTTTAAAAACATTATAGTGGTATGCACGTTGGTTAAATAATCTGTGTTGATCAATATTAATAATCAACTGGACTTTATACAATACAACGAAAGTATCCTGCTGACAATCTCACGAGAATTGCTCCGCAGCTTCCAACAATGTCTGTACTATACCATCGGAATCCAGGTTCTGTACAGATTCACCATGATTGTATCCATACGGAACGCTAAGGATGTGGCAACCCGCTGCCCGTGCTGCCAATGCGTCATTAGACGAATCGCCGATCGCGACTACCTGTGAAGGGGATACATCAAAGTCTTCATATACTTGTAAGAATGGCATGGGATCTGGTTTTTTCTTGGGGAAAGAGTCTCCGCCATAGATGACTTCGAAGTAGCTGGATAATCCTTTTTGCTCCAGCAATGGAACAGCAAATGCACGTGGTTTATTGGTAACGCAGGCTAGACGCAGCATTTTTTTCTTCATTAATGCAAGACCTTCAGTAACGCCAGGATAGACAGTAGCATGGTTACCATTGATCTGCTGATAATGATCCAGGTACAAGCTTAATGCTTGATCAAAATATTGCTCAACAGGCTTGGTGTCATTATCAACGGATAGTACACTGCGGATCAGGTTTTCTGTTCCTTTGCCAACATAATTGACAATCGTACGCAGTGACAACGATGGTAATTGCAAGTCGGCACGCATGCGGTTGACGGCGATATGAAAATCAGGGGCAGTATCGATCATGGTGCCGTCAAGATCAATGATGACAGCTTTGATATGAGGAAGCATGTTCAGTGTTTATCCATGGAAAGCAGGAGTGAAAACATATGGTATCAGGCTGATAGCTGGGTGCGCATGGCATCGATGACATGTTTGTAATCGGACTGTCCGAAAATGGCAGATCCCGCAACAAAGGTATCAGCGCCAGCCTTGGCGACTGCTGCAATATTATCGACTTTGATGCCGCCGTCGACTTCCAATAGAATATCACGTCCTGATGCATCAATGCGTTGACGTGCTTCTGCAATTTTCTTTAATGCTTCAGGGATAAATGATTGACCACCAAAACCGGGATTCACCGACATGATTAAGATCAGATCCACTTTATCCATAACATGATCCAGGTAGTGCAGTGGCGTGGCGGGATTAAACACGAGGCCAGCTTTGCAGCCCTGATCACGTATCAATTGCAAGGTGCGGTCAATATGTTCCGATGCTTCTGGATGGAAACTGATGAGGTTGGCGCCAGCCTTGGCAAAGTCAGGTACGATGCGGTCTACCGGCTTTACCATGAGATGGACATCAATTGGCACTTGCACATGGGGACGGATGGCCTGGCAGACCAGCGGACCAATCGTCAGGTTAGGGACATAGTGGTTGTCCATGACATCAAAATGGATAAAATCTGCGCCAGCAGTGACGACATCACGGACTTCTTCGCCCAGGCGGGCGAAGTCAGCAGAAAGAATACTGGGGGCGATACGGTAGGTTGGTGTGGTAGTCATGGTGATATGGCGTAGTATCTGCTAAGAAGATGGCGTATTCTACCTGTTTGTTGTGGGTGCTTGATATGGTTTGCCTTGCACCCACGTTGGATTTCGTGTGGAATGTGGCATGATGGCTTAAATTCAAGGGATTGGCATGGCAACATATGAATTCACAGTAACCGTAAAAACGCAGTATTTGGAGGAACAATCTGATCCAGACAATGCCAATTATGTGTTTGCCTATGCGGTTACCATTATCAACACTGGCCAGGTGGCGGCGCAGTTGATCTCGCGTCATTGGATTATTACCGATGGAAATAATCACGTGGAACAGGTTCGTGGTTTGGGGGTGATTGGGCAT
>JAATGO010000158.1 GCA_015654605.1 Betaproteobacteria bacterium | reverse complement strand
GTATGAGTGCATCTGCCTCTTTGTCTTTTGTACGGCTCATCACTGTTACATCAGCACCAAGACCTGCGGCAAGTTTGACCGCCATGTGACCCAGGCCACCGAGTCCGATGACGCCAACGCGGCTACCTGGCCCAACATTCCAGGTGCGCAGTGGCGAGTAAGTCGTGATGCCGGCGCAGAGCAATGGTGCGGTACGGGAAAGATCAAGCCCATCAGGAATGCGGAGAGCAAATTGTTCACTGACCACCAGATGCTTGGAGTAGCCGCCGTAGGTGATGTCTTTTGTGATGCGATCTTGACTGTTATACGTTTGCGTATTGCCTTCGCGACAGAGTTGTTCTTCTCCCTTGTGACATTGGTCGCAATGTTGGCAGCTATCAACCATGCAGCCAACTGCAACAGCATCTCCGATTTTATAGAGAGTCACTTCACTACCAACTTCGATGATGCGACCAACAATTTCATGACCGGGAACCATGGGGTAGATGCTGAATCCCCAATCGTTACGAGTTTGATGAAGATCCGTGTGGCAAACACCGCAATATAGAATCTCCATGGCAATGTCGTTAGGACGTAGTTCGCGACGTTCGAATACGTAAGGAGCAAGAGGTGTAGTGGCTGATTTGACAGCATAACCGATGGTTTGCATGACGACTCATACTCCTATAGGAGGAGAAAAATGGAGGAAACAGGGGCCTTAGTTATTCACAGCTTGTTGCAGATGGGCTGAATAACGCGCCCCTGCCACGGTAATTTTCTGCAAGGCCGAATCAATGGCTGATAAGTCGCCCGGAGAAAATGTAACATCGACTGCGGTAGCGTTCTCTTCAAGGCGATGAAGCTTGGTTGTTCCCGGGATGGGCACGATCCACGGCTTTTGTGCCAGTAACCAGGCAAGTGCGATTTGTGCCCGTGTGACGCCTTTCTCATGTGCTATTTTGCCGAGAGCTTCTACCAGGACAGCATTGGTTTTGCGATTTTCTTCTGAGAAGCGTGGTACATTGTTGCGGAAATCTGTTTTATCAAAGGTCGTGGTTTCGTCAATGGCTCCGGTAAGAAAGCCTCTGCCAAGCGGGCTGAATGGCACAAAGCCGATACCTAGTTCTTCCAACGTGGCAAATACTTTTTCTTCTGGTTCCCGCCACCAAAGAGAGTATTCACTTTGCAGCGCGGCAACTGGCTGTATTGCATGAGCACGACGAATGGCTTGAACTCCTGCTTCAGACATGCCGAAATGCTTGACCTTGCCTTCTTTGATTAGATCTTTCACTGTGCCTGCAACGTCTTCGATAGGGACACTGGGGTCGATTCGATGCTGATAGAAAAGATCGATCCGATCAGTCTTCAAGCGCTTCAAGGATGCTTCTGCTACCACGCGAATAGTTTCTGGACGACTGTCCTGGCCCTTAGATGAGGTAGCGTCCTTAAAACCGAATTTGGTAGCAATCACTATATTGTTACGAAATGGTGCCACGGCTTCGCCGACGAGCTCTTCATTGGTGTATGGGCCGTAGACCTCAGCCGTATCAAAGAAAGTGATCCCTTTTTCGTATGCGCTACGAATTACCTGGATAGCTTTCGACTTTTCAGTGGCAGGGCCATATGCAGTGCTCAAGCCCATGCAACCAAGTCCAATGGAGGATACTTCCAGACCGCTGTTTCCCAACACGCGTTTTTTCATGTCATTTTCCTTTGTATTATTCTTCATGATGCTCGCCCCTTTTACAGGGCAAGTGATGTTAATCATTCTGCTTACCATGCGTACGTATAACATGCCGAATAATTCATGGATGGCAGACATTCCATCATCCGAGATGTCTGCCATTAACCAATCGATGAATCAGTAACGCTAAGACTCAGCAACAGTATGTCTGAATTATTGGGAAGCTTTCCGGTGCCATGGCGTTGCTGAAGAAAATCATTTGGGTCATTAAGGCGAGATTTGTTTAACCGGACGAATCAGTATTTCTTCGACTAGTACTCGTGGTGGTTGCGCGAAGGAGTAGACGAGTGCATTCGCTACATCTTCTGCCGTCAGTGCATCTAATGTTTCGCGGCGTTTTTTCATGACTTCTTCTGGAACATTGTGCCCCCATTCGGTATACGCTGAGCCGGGCTCAATCAGTGAAAAGCGGATGCCTTGGCCTCCTAACTCTTTGCGTAGCGCATCGTGAAGACCGACGACGGCAAATTTTGTCGCATTATAGACGGACCATCCTTCTATGCCATAGCGACCACCAACACTGGAAACCGTCGATACCATCGCGCCGACTCGACCACGCATGAGTGGGAGTGCGGCATGTGTGCAGTGAAGAACGCCATAAAGATTGACGTCAATCTGCGTTTTCCAATCCTCTGGTTTTGAATCAACAAAATGGCCATTGATTCCCATGCCCGCATTGTTGAACAGTAGGTCAAGCGCGCCGAACTGTTCACGAACCTGGGCGAATACCGCGGCGACTTGTGCACCATCGCTAACATCGGCCGTGATAGCTACCGCAGTGTTACCGATTTCCTTTGCAAGAGCTCGAATACGGTCTTCTCTTCGTGCCACGAGCACGACGTGAACACCTTCGGCTGAGAGGAGGCGTGCTGCTGCCTCTCCAATACCGCTCGATGCACCAGTGATGACGGCAATCTTGCCAGTCAGATCTTCTGTTTTCATATTTTCCTCATGTTTGCTGAATTTCCGCACAAAAATTGTTCAATGCGGTTTGCATTGTCTTAGAACTTATTTCATTAGGTGTCACCTTTGAAACTTCTGCGATGGGATATGTGCCGAGAGTGGTCATCGGATGTGGCTTCGCCAAGCCACTGTATTTGAGGGCGCTATTGCTATTGTCTTCTATAGCCTCTCTGTCCCCTAGATACCATCCTATCCCTTGTGCTAAGTACAAGAGGCATTATAAGCTTCCGCAGATCTTCGTATAGAATGGATAATTTGCATGGACCTTGCAAGAATTTTTGATAATGAACCACCAGGATCTATCAGCTCTTTCTGTCCTTTTCCGCGTTGCCAAGGAGCAAAGCTTCACCTCGGCGGCACGCGCGCTTGGCATATCGGTTTCCAGCGTAAGTTATACCGTTCGCCAGACCGAGCTTCGTCTCGGAACGAAATTGTTCAACAGAACAACAAGAAGCGTCAGTTTAACAGAAGCCGGGAGTGCCTTTCTTAACAGAGTCGCCCCATTGATGGAACAACTCGAACTGGCTATCGGAGATGTCAGCCGTGTAGCCAGTGAAACCATGGGGACACTACGGCTCAATGTTCCCACCTCGGCCATCGAACTCGTCATCACACCGATTCTCAAGGATTTTCTTATTGCCTACCCAGAGATTAAGGTTGATATCATGACGGATAATAGCCTTGTTGATATTGTCAGCAAACGATATGACGCTGGCATTCGATACGACAATGTACTGACTCAGGATATGGTGGCTATCCCTCTGGTGACAGACATGCGGTTTTGTGTTGTTGCTTCGCCTGGATATCTCAATGGAAAGATAAAACCACGGCATCCCAAGGATCTATTGCAGCACGAATGTACTAATTACCGTAGTGCCGATACTGATGCGCTATATCGTTGGGAATTTCAGAAGGCAGGAGAAAAAATGCACATTGCCGTTTCCGGCCGGGTTGCAACGAATGACAATGCGATTTTACTTCAGGCTGCGCTCGATGGGTTTGGTTTTAGTTACCTGCAGTATCGTAATGCTGAGCCATATGTTAAGGCAGGGAAACTGGTGAGCGTACTCGATAGCTGGATTCCGCGGGAGTCGCTATATCTTTACTATTACAACCCATCAGGTATGCCCAAGAAATTACGCGTCTTTATTGATTTTGTAAAACAATTCCAACGTACGTGACAACGATGGTCATGGGCGATCGTCATTGTCGCGTTGCATCACACGCCCCACACAATATCAACATTCTTCTTGCTTGCTTCGCGCAGCATATCCAGTAAAGGATAGGCGCGTGCGGAAAAAGTGACTGGCTCTATTTTTTTCTGTTCGTGGTCGTCGTATTCTGTTGACGAGTTTGTTTTTGATTCAGCAGCTTCTATTGCCCGACTTTCTTTTATTTTTTGTTCAATCAGGGAGATGGCGTGCGTGCTTTCTGCTGCGGTAATAACACCGCGTTTGATATCTTTTTGCAATATGTCGAGGATGGGTTGTGCATGCATTTCATACATGATGACATCAGCGGTAGCTCTGGATTTGAAGGTAATTAGCATAGATAAAAAACTAGTGGTAGTGGTATCAATGAAAGGTATAGCAGAAAGAAAGTATAGTGAGGGTCAAGCATACACCTAAAATCGTTGCCTCTGCGATGTCAAGAATATTCGCTGCTTTTTATCCTTCACGCAACCCACGTCTATATTGAATGGCTTCGGCAATGTGTTGTTCGGTGATGGCAGGAGCTTGCGCCAGATCAGCAATGGTACGCGCCACCTTGAGAACACGATGGTAAGAGCGGGCAGACCAGTGCAGGCGCGTCATTGCCGTACGTAAAAGTTGTTCGCCTGCCGCATCGGGTTTGCAATAGAAATCAATGTCATTGGTGGAAAGCTTATTGTTAGTGGTGTGTTGGCGCTGCTGCTGTATGGCGAAGGCTTGTTCGACACGCAGAGCGATGACGGCAGATGCTTCGCCATCCGCGTGGCTAAGCAATTCACGCTGCGCCAGTGCGCCGACCCGC
>JAATGO010000060.1 GCA_015654605.1 Betaproteobacteria bacterium | reverse complement strand
GAGAATCAGAAGCTCAAACGTCTGGTTGCCGAGCAAGCGCTGGATATTCTTGTTCTGAAAGCACGTTCTGCAAAAAAATAACATTGACCGGCGTGTTTGTCGGCTTGGGCACATCTGGAGCCATCGCACTTGCCGTATTAACTTACCCTGCTGCGATTCGTTCCAGAGGTATCGGTTGGCAAATGGGTATGGGACGCATGGGTCAGGTACTGGCGTCACTGTTTACCGGATTACTGCTGTGTTTCGACATCAACGGCAGCAAGACACTTTCTATGTTGCAGCAGCGCCGCTGGTAGGAGCAATTGCAGTATTGTTGATCATGTGAGGAAAATCAGGAGCGACCGAAAGCGCCGCCGAGGAATTGGCACACGAGCATTGAAATCTAAATGACTACAGAAAAAATCCGAACAAAATCGAGGCTGGACAAGGCTTCGAATTTGTAGTATTCCAGTTTGGCGAAATCATAAGAAAGAAATCTAGATCGTTCTCCTCATCTAAATAATGGTATCTCGCTATCATCAAGCGGATAGAAAGGCCGTTGGCATATATTCCATTCTAATTTTGTCAAGTCAGCGCGTGCTGCTCCTGGTGTGTCAAGCGCATAGAGTCTCGGAGCCCACGCATAAGACTGCCGATAGTTCATAGGATTTTTAACGACCACATACTTGTAGTCAGTTAACACAAGGCCCGCAGCCAGATATTGTTCCGCACCGTATTCATACGCGGCTTTACTCGTAACGAGGATAGTTACATTACCAGAACGCAAGATAATCGCATCACCCACTGTTGATGAAATTCCTGACATGAGTCCACCAGAATACCTGAAGGAACCATCGTGATGTGAAATAAGTTCTGCATGCAACTTCACCGGTGGGCCATTACGCGTTTCCACTTTGTGGCCGATATTGTACTCAGTGCTGGTACCTATTTTTTGCGTCCGAGCGCGGATCACTGTTTCCGGGTCAACGATTTGAACCAGCAGAGGCGCGACATTTCCACTCTTTAGATATTCGGCGAGCACTACGGCGCTATCGCCTGTTGCCCCGGCTCCAACTGCGTCAGACATTTCACTGAGAATAATTGGCCCTTCTTTAAGCTCAGCGCTATCGGCCAATGCCTCATCCAACGTTATCAATTGCGGGAGCATCAGGCGACGATCACGCCACAAACTCTCACAAAGAGAATTCAAGATGTGCTCTGCTTCACTATATCCACTCTCTGTTATCACAATAAATGCTGTGCCACCATCAGGATGCTCTGCCCATGGAGTCAGTGGGAAATAACTTATCGAAAGTACCTCTGGAATAGCTTCAAAGGCTCTGCACTGCTTATAGATTTCACGCATCGGCGTATTTGCACGGGTGCCAGCTGCAGTCGGGGATACCAACATTGCTAATTTTTTCATCGACATATGTAGACCAGGCCTACCTTCCACCTTCTCTCGAAGTTCCTGAATCAATAATTGCGCGCCACGTATCCCAGTTTCAAATGTATCGTCATGTGGATAATGTTGATAGCCAATAATCGCCGTACAAAGATCCAGAAGTTCCGGCGTCACATGTGCATGCAAATCATAGGTAACAACAATAGGAATTTCACCAACAATTGCACGAATGCTTTTCAGTAATTCAACCTCAGGGTGCGCTGTTTCACCACATATCATTCCACCATGCAATGCTAGGTATACACCGTCGACAGTTTCATCCTTGAGTCCTCGAACAAGACGTTGCAACAGTTCCTCGAAACTATCACGCGTGACAGAACCGCCACACCCACCATGCGTTGCGATAAGAGGAATAACATCGATACCTGCTGCTTGAAAGACTTGCAGCGCTCCCGATACTTCCACTTCTCCACCACCTAATTCAGACAGAATGTGATCTCCTTCATAGAAGTAGTTCTGCCTAAACTGCTCGAGCGTCGATTTCCCAAGTGAAAAAGTATTGCCCTCAAATAGAAGCGCTCCGACGGCTATTCTCATTTAATACTTTCCTTCATGAATCAGGCCTGGTACCAGCATCCCTCACTATATTTTCACGATATTGTAGGAACGCTAGCAATGTTAATGTTGGTTCAAATCCCGTTTAGCGGTTTCAGGTACCGTCAAGGCAGCAAGAAACACAAGACCCGCCACGACTGCAAGATAAAATCCAGGAGCCATCGGATTGCCACTCATTTTTACCAAATAAGTACCAACAAATGGTGCCGTACCACCGAAAACTGCATACGAAATATTGTAGCTGATTGCCGCACCAGTAAATCGTACTGAAGTGGGAAATAATTCCACAAAAAAGGTATAGCTTCCGCCGCCAAACACGGATAAACACAGCGCCAGAATGAATTGGGCGTAAATTGCGCTCTGCAATGTATGTTGTGTCAAAAGATTAAACGTTGGCACACTCAACATGGCGATCAATAATGATCCTGCGAGCAACATAGGCTTTCTGCCAACTCGATCCGACAAACGACCACAAAGCGGTAAAAAAATGGAAAACGTCAACAAACCAGCAGCGTTTGAAATTAACGACTCCTGTTGAGTCAATTTAATGACAGTCTGGAGATAAGTGACAAAATAACCCACTAAAAAGTAAAACGCCAGAGCATTCAAAGACACGATCATGAACACTTGCAGCATACGCAACCTACTGTTACGTAAGCTGTCCCGCATCGAGATCTTTGTCTGTGCGCCTCGCTCTACTACCGCTTTAATGAATGCCTCACTTTCTTCAGTTTTATGGCGAATGTACAAACCAATGGCTGACAGTGGCGCTGCGATTAAAAATGGGATACGCCATCCCAAAGTAGCGTAACTCTCTGCAGACATTGAATTGATAATCCACAAGATCATTACACCTGCCACGATAGAGGGAATTGCCGACATGGCAATCGTAATGCCGATCCAAAAGCCACGCCGCTCTATCGGCGCATGCTCCAAAACAAAAGAGGGAGCACCAACAGCCTCGCCTCCCGCTGAAAAACCCTGAATTAGACGACAAATGAGCAAGGCGGCAGGAGCAAATAACCCGATTTGATTATAAGTTGGCAGCAAACCAATGATTGTTGTCGCAGCACCAATCGCCAGCAGCGTAACCGCCAGCACTTTACGACGACCGATACGGTCTCCCAGTACCCCAAAAAAGATACCGCCTAAAGGACGGACAATAAACGCTAATCCATAAACAGCAAACGCTGCTAATACTCCTGCCACTGGGTCTGTCTGTGGAAAAAACAACTTCGCAATCATGACGACAGAAAATCCATAAATGGCAAAGTCGTAGAACTCTACGAACTGCCCTACAGCTCCTGCGATAAGCACACGCAAATCTAGATTCTTGCGGATAGGGGAGTCTATTACATAATCTGATACAGAGTTCATTGTCCGGCCTTTTTGGATAGGTGTTATGGCAGATACTTATGCCTTCCGACAGAAATTTTCTGGTTTCACAAATGAGAAACAGGTGCACTCGTGTTCGAAAGTCCTCCTGCTTACTAGCATAGCTAGCCCATCGCAATCAGTGTAGCCAGAACTTGAATCGGCGCTGATTTATAAACTCAAGTTTTTATGAAACGAATTATCATAAAATCGATGTCAGTGCCCATGCTGGCTTGCTGCCTGTAGCGCGCGCAGCACGCAAATCTCCAGAGCGAGCATGCCCTTCAAAATTCTCTGCGCGAGAGGCTCGTGCACACAGTTCACCCATCGCACCACTAGCATCTAGAGCCCTGATTTCTTGATACGTCACCGTCTTCAGAAATTTTCCAACCCACAAACCACCTGTATAACGACTAGCACCGCGTGTAGGCAACACATGGTTTGTGCCAATGACTTTGTCACCAAATGCGACACAGGTATTTTCTCCAAGAAACAGCGCACCATAGTTTGTCAGCCTGGATAATGCTTGTCTTGGCTCTGCGGTAAACACTTGAACGTGCTCACTTCCATATTGATCAGAGACTTCAAAGGCCTCCTCTAGAGTATCGACGATAATAACCTCACCAAAATCATGCCAAGCTGCAGCGGCAATTTCCCGTGTAGTGAGATTTGACATTTGCAAATCCATTTCTTTAAGGACTTGTTCACCCACACTGCGCGATGTTGTTACCAACACGACAGGCGAGTCCGGGCCATGCTCAGCCTGGCTGATTAGGTCAACAGCAATAGTGAATGGATCAGCCGTCTCATCAGCAATAATCAACACCTCTGTTGGTCCTGCAAACAAGTCGATACCAACTTCCCCAAACAGTTGTCGCTTGGCTTCGGCGACGTAGGCATTCCCTGGTCCTGCGAGCATGTCCACACGGTGGATCGTTTCAGTGCCGATCGCCATTGCTGTAACTGCTTGCACGCCGCCCAACAAATAGATTTCATCCGCTCCCGCGAAGTGAGCAGCAGCAACCGATGCATCTGGAATTTCACCTCGATTCGGAGGAGTGCTCGCAATCACTCGCTTGACTCCTGCCACCTTAGCAGTCGTAATGATCATGTGAGCAGAAGCTAGCAATGGGTATCTACCACCGGGAATATAAGCACCTACTGCATTGATTGGTATGTTTTTCTGCCCCATAAATATGCCGGGCTGGACTTCGCTTTCAAAATCATTAACCGATGCGCGTTGCAGTTCTGCGAATCGGCGTACGTTAATTTGTGCTTCGCGAATATCATTCAGCGTCTGTTTTGGCAAACGGGCAATCGCCGCATCGATTTGATCCTGAGAGAGACGAAAGGAACTTGGATGCCATTGGTCGAATTTACTGGAAAACTCTCGAACGGCAGCATCGCCTTTGCTGCGAATTTGGCTAATGACATTCTCTACAACCTCTCGGACTTGCAATGTAGATGCTTGGACGGAACGCGTTTGTTGAGCAGCTTGTTTCAGGTGGTACTTCAATTTGGGCTCCGAATATGGATGATGACAGCAATTGCCGGGAGGGCCTGTTGTGCGTGGCTTGGTAGCACTTCTCACATTGCGTTTGAGTATATAATTCCACAAAATATTAGACAATGTCTATATCCTTATCAAATCCATAGCTTTATCTTATGACACTTGTTCAGTTAGAGGCCTTTGTCTTGTCGGCCAAATTTAAGACATTCAGCGCAGCAGCGCAGCAGATGGGAATTACTCAGCCCGCTGTGTCCGATCTCGTTGCCCGCCTTGAGGCAGAACTGAACACAAAGCTCTTCCGACGCACAAAACGTTCCGTCATCATCACTGCCGCGGGGGAACAATTATTTCCCTTCGCGGAGCAGTCAATCACTTCAGCAGCCCAGGGAACGCTGGCAGTGAAGTCAATGATGTCCTTAGGTGGTGGTACGGCGACCTTTGGCCTGCTGCGCAATGCTGACTTTTATCTTGGTACAAATTTGACGAAGCGATTTCATGCTCTTTATCCTGACGTGCATATACGACTGATCGGGCAAAATAGCGCCGAAACTGCAGCAGACGTTGCGTCTGGCTATTTGGAAGCCGGCTTAGTGACCTTGCCCATCGACGATGCTGAATTGGATGTGGTCCCTCTTGCCCGTGATGAAGTGCTATACGTCAGTGCAGATGCCGTTCGAGGAAGCAATCCGCCGAGTATTTACGAACTAAGCGAAGTACCGTTGGTGCTTTACGATGCTCACTACGCGCTGACAGATCCAGCCAGGCGACAACTGAACGAACGCGCACGCGTTGCAGGCATTCGGCTCAACCCCATCATTGAAGTTGAATATCTAGCAACCGCTCTGGCACTTGTATCAGAAGGAATAGGTGACTCGATCGTCTGTCGAGCCGCAGTGAAGACCGAGGCTTACCCAGCCAGCCTTTACAATACTCCCTTTGCAGCGCCTCTTTACGATACATTAGCTCTCGTTAAACGTCGTGGACAGTTACTATCACCCGCCACTCGCGAACTTGCACGACTCGCGCATGAGTCGCTTATTGCATTTCAAAGCTCGGAGGCAGGAACAACTGAATTACTACCTAGTGCAACAAAAACGGCATCATTCTTTTTCTAATGTCACTGAAATCAATTTTTTTGAAAATCCATCTATGAAACTGCTTGTCCAATCCGCATCGCAGATCGAACGGCAAACTCTTACACAGCTCACTGCTGTTTTGAATACTTCTTCGTCAGTTAACATGGATGGGCACCAAATCGAATTTAGCTTACCTGTCGCGCCAAACAATGAAACTCGTGCATCCATTCGGCATATCTGTAAGCAGCATCAATGCGATTACGGCTGGATTGATAACCCAAGAGCATTTGAAAGCTATAGCCTGCTGGTCTTCGATATGGATTCAACACTGATCAATATTGAATGTATTGATGAACTTGCTGACTGCGTGGGTCGCAAAGCCGAAGTTGCCACCATTACTGAACGAGCAATGCGTGGAGAGGACATGGACTATGACAGCAGCCTCATTGCACGCGTACAGCTACTAAAAGGATTGGCGAAAGATGAACTTAAACGAATCTATGACGAACGTGTACAAGTGACTCCTGGGGCGCATCGACTGGTACAGGAAGCACAGCGCAGTGGACTGAAGACAGCAATCATTTCCGGCGGTTTCGACGACTTCGCTAATCGTCTTCAAGTGGAGCTAAATATCGATGTTGCTATCGCTAATCGATTAGTCACCGAAGATGGCATTCTCACAGGAACGATTGAAAATCAACCAATCAATGCCGAGAGAAAGGCGAGCACAGTGAAGTCGCTATGTGCTTCTTGGGAAATTGCGCCGACGGACGTCATTATTGTGGGAGATGGCGCCAATGATCTGAAAATGATGGAGATTTCCGGTTTATCCGTTGGTTACCGTCCAAAAGAAGTAGTGGCTAGGGTGGCCGATATTGTCATTGATCATTTATCGCTCGACTCACTTCTTTGCTACTTGTAGAACAAACAGGGATCAGAAACCAGTCTGAGCGTGCAGCAATAACAACCACACCGCCATCAGTGGCTTTTCAACTCCGATTGGAATACCATATGGCGATCAGATTGACAGACAGGATGCCATGAATAGCAGCAAAATCGGGCTGTTACGCCCCGAAACACTGAGAACGCAGGTGGAAGGGGTCTTACGCGAAGCGATCACCAATGGTGCCTTTCCACCAGGTACACGCTTGGTAGAACGCGACTTGTGCGAAAGACTGGGGGTCAGTCGTACGTCAATCAGAGAAGCACTGCGCAAGCTTGAAGCCGAAAAATTGATTCATATCGTTCCCCATAAAGGGCCCGTGGTAGCCACTATTTCCGCCAAGGAAGCAGAGGAACTATATGCCTTGCGTGGCCAGCTGGAAGGTTTCGCCGCCCGACAATTTGCCCGTGTTGCCGATGATGCCGCCATTCAAGAATTTGGTCATGCCATCAAGGATTTACGTGCCATGGCCTTGATACAAGATCGCAAAGGCGTACTAGCGGCCAAAACACGACTGTACGATATCCTGCTCGACAATTGCAACAACTTGCTGGTCAAGGAAATATTGACGAGCCTCTATACTCGCATCAATATGCTGCGCGCCACGTCACTCATGCATCCAGACCGCTTGCCAACCAGTATTAAAGAGTTGGAAAAACTGCACAAACTTCTGAAAGCCCGTGATGAAGTCGGTGCAGAGGAAGCTGCTCGCAAACACATCTCCAATGCGCAAGAAGCGGCTCTACGCATCCTCGAGCAAACACCTCCCAAGACTCGCTAAGCTACAGCTTAGCGACGTTTCCTTCGCTACACTTTCTTCCATCGTCGTTATCTACATCGCTGACAGACTTTAGCTGCCGAATATGCTGTACAGCTTCGTTATCGTGCACAGTGATAAATCACTTTGACTGCCATCTTATGTTTGACTGATTGTATGACAATGTATAAAATCTGTCATTAAGGTAGCCATCTAAAAATGGCTGCCAAGATCGCCTGCACAAGCAGACGAATCAGCAGAATGAGGAGACTGGAATGAGTGAAAGCGTAGTAAAAGGAGATCTATTTGACTATGTTGTAGTAGGAGCAGGTACTGCTGGTTGCGTACTCACTAACCGCTTGAGTGCCAATGGAAATAGTGTGTGTCTTCTTGAAGCAGGTCCGCGTGACAGTAATCCACTCATCCATATTCCCGCAGGCTACATTAAAAATGTCTACAGTAAAACGTTGACGTGGAATTTCGAAGCCGAACCTGGTCCCGGCACTAACAATCGGAGCTTCTCATTACCGCAGGGACGTGTACTTGGTGGTTCAAGTTCCATCAACGGCTTGAATTACGTACGTGGCCAGGCAGTCGATTACAATAACTGGGCCGCTATGGGCAACCCCGGCTGGTCAT